>CBINJL010000448.1:0-3456 GCA_966250925.1 uncultured Opitutus sp.
GGCGGGGCAACGTCTCGGCCAGTCGCTTCAATTTTTCGCGCCGCTTCGCCGTCATCTTCTGATGTTGAGCAGGGTTGCCCGAAGGATGACCGAACTCGTCATGTTCGAGACCGGTGACGGTCGGATAAGGCGCGCCCTCGATGCGGGTGCCGGGCGCGGCATGGCGGGTGATGGCGTCGATCGGGTAGGGTTTGAAATCGGCGCCACGCGGCGTGAGTTCCGGGCCGGGCGCGACCATGAGGTTGTCAACGTCGGGTTCGTCGAAAGCTTCGATGCGGGTGGCGAGCGCCTGATCGGTGAGGATGATGACCGGAGTCGAATATTCGCGGGCGAGACGACCGGCTTCGAGGGCGATGTGAAAGCAGTCTTCGACATTTTGCGGCGCGAGCACGATGCGAGGCGCGTCACCGTGGCTGCCGTAGATCGCCTGCATGAGATCGGACTGCTCGACGTTGGTCGGCAAACCGGTGGAAGGACCGCCGCGCTGGACGTTGATGACGATGAGCGGCAGTTCGGCCATGGTGGCCCAGCCGAGTGCTTCCATTTTGAGCGAGAGACCGGGACCGGATGAGCCGGTGATGGCGAGATGGCCGGCGTAGGCGAAACCGAGGGCGTAGGCGATGGCGCCGAGTTCGTCCTCGGCCTGAACGAAGAGCCCGCCGTATTTCTGCAGCTCGGTGCGCAGGTTTTCCATGATGGTCGACCAGGGCGTGATCGGATAACCGGCGCCGTAGCGCACCCCGGCCGCGATGAGGCCGAGGGTCATGGCGGTGTTGCCGTCGGTGGTGATCTGCGGATGGCCGTTGTGGTCTTCGTTGGCAACGAGCTTGTGATAGATGTCGCGGATGTTTTGCGCGGGCCACGCATACCCGGCGTCGAACGCCAGCATGGTGTTGCGCACGATGTCTTCGCCGAACTTGTTGAAGCGTTCCTTGATCAGGCCGGAGAGCTTGGCGACATCGAGGTCGAAGAGCCGGCAGAGCAGGCCGAGCACGAAAATGTTTTTGCCCTTTTCCTTGGCCGCGCCGCCGACCGCCTCGATCGTTGCGCTGGTGAATGGCACGCCGACGGCGAGGTAGTCGGGACTCGGCTCCGGCGTGAGGTGATCACTGTCGTAGATAAGAATGCCGCCGTGACGCAGCGAGCCGATGTGGTTGCGATAACTGTGATCGTAGAAGGCGACGAGGAAGTCGGCGTCGTCGCCCGAACTGAGGATGTCGCCGGTGCCCATGCGCACCTGAAATATCGAGGGACCGCCGGAGATGGTCGACGGGATGGTCATGTAGGTCATGACCTCCTGGGCGTTGCGGCCGGCAAGCCGGGCGAGAAAGCCGCCGATGGTTTGGATGCCGTCCTGGGAGTTTCCGGCGAGGCGGATGACGACGTCGTTGAGGGAACGGGTGGCGCCGGGTGCAGACGAAGTGCCCTCCGGCGTGTCGGGGGTGTTGGGGCTGACCATGAACTGGGGAAGGGGTGAGCCGATGAAGCCCATTCTCCCCGTCGCAGTCAACGCGCCGTTGCGGTCGCCGACGCTTTCAGCGACAGTTTACGCGCCGAACAACACGCAACAGGGATCGGGCACGCTGACGCAATACGGCGTGGGCAACAGCAGTCCGGTGACCGGAGCGATGGCGAAGAGCCGGACTTCATTGGCGTGCCGATTGGCGCACGCCAGCCACCGTCCATCGGGTGAAATGCAAAAGTGACGCGGATGCCCGCCGCCCGTTTCCACGTGATCGAGCAACTTGAGCCGACCGGTGGCGGGATCTCGGGCGAAGATGACGATTGAGTCATGACCGCGATTGGCCACATACAGAAAACGTTCGCCGCGAGGATGTAGCTGCAGTTCCGACGCGAGACTGTCGCCGGCAAAATCCGTCGGCAGGGTGGAAACACTTTCGGCCGGGGTGAGTTCGCCCGAATCGATGTCGCGGGCAAAGCGCGTGACGGTGTTGTCGAGCTCGTTGACGACGTAGAGAAAACGGCCGTCGGCCGTGGCGGCGGCGTGGCGCGGGCCGGCGCCCGGCGCGGTGCAGCCAGGCTGGACGCGGGCAGGCTCCAGCATTCCGGTGTCGGCATTGAGCGGATGCACCTCGATCCGGTCGCGTCCGAGATCGCAGACGTAGGCAAAACGGTCGTCGGCCGAGAGGGTGACGGAATGCGGATGAGGCGCATCCTGACGGCTGCGATTGGGCCCGTGGCCGGCGTAGTCGAACTGCGCCGATGCAGGGGGAAACCGGTTGTCATGGGAAACCGGATACGACACGGCGCTGGCGCCGGCGTAACAGGCAACAAAGGCGGCGCGGCCGGCGCGGTGGCGGGCGATGTGGCACGGAGCGGCCGGCGTCGGCCGGCGATCAAGTGTCACGACCCGGCCGGTCGCGGGATCGGTGGCGAGGGCGAGGACGGCGTTGCCTGCCTCGCTGACGGCAAGAAACGTGCCGGGTTGCTCGCCCGCGACGAGGAACGGCAGATCGTTGCCTTCCCGCAGACAATCGGGCGCGGCGAGCGCGCCGGAAGCCGGATCGAAGCCGATACGCCAAAGCCCCTGACGCGAATCGCCGGAACCGATCAGAAGAGAAGTCGAAGCAGAAGGAGCCGTCATCTGTGCAGGCTGCGTGCTTACGGCGGAACCGGCGCGGCGCCAGCCCCGATTGACCGGAGGCGTGATTCAATCAGTAGAGTGAAGCCATGCGGTCGCAGCGGTCGGAGGTGCGGGCGGGCGGCCCCGATCTTGACCCGGCGATGCCGGCGGGCAGACTGTTCGGCGTTCTTTCACTGCCAAAGGCGTCGCTGGTTCCAGGCGATGCCACGGGGGACCCAAACGTTTCGCGGTTCCGCGAAACCGGGGCGAACGATCCGATGCCCAGGCTTCGGATGGCGGCCACCTTCCCGGCCGAGCCCGTCAGCTAACCTCGTCGGCTTATCGGAAGGGTGATCCCCTGCTGTCCGCTCGGGCGGGTAGAAATGGTCTCCCCATTGCACCTGTCGTGGTGACGGCAATTCGACCGCCCGGATGTTTGCATCCGGCGAGAAGGGGCGAAGCGGTTGCCACGGCGTTTTGGAGATCGAACAAAATAAAAATGTCATTCGGGGCCGTCCTGCGGGACCTGGTCCGACGTCTGCGCGGGGTCGAAGCGCCCCGCCTGGTGGTGCTCGGCTACGCATCCTATGTGTTGATCGGCTGGGGCCTGTTGTGTCTGCCCCTCAGTCGCCACAAAGACGCCGCGGCCGGCGTGCTCGACCATCTGTTCACGGCCGTTTCGGCGGTATCGACCACCGGGCTCGCGACCGTGAGCCCGTCCGGCCGGAGCGCGCCGTACGCCCGGCGTACGAGCCGTCGCCCACGCTCTCGGACTCGCTGCTGCGGGCGCTGGACGCCGTCCCGGCCTGACCGGGACGGCGGTCCGCGGAGCGGTCACAGCCCCGTGCCGATGGCGGGTGAGCCGAAGCCGA
>CBINJL010000449.1:0-3442 GCA_966250925.1 uncultured Opitutus sp.
GTATGGCGTCACGAGAAAACCACTACATGCCGACCTCGCTGCTCGACTCCCAGCTCGCGACGCTGGAAACGCCCGCGCCGGACGAGGCGATCATCTGCGATGTGGCGCAGTCGCCCGAGACCATTGTCGCGCAAGCCCTCGCCGCGCTGCAGGCCGGCCGCGCCTGAACGCCCCGGCGACGCGTTCCCCGCCTCGACAAGACCGGGCAAAATCCCGACGTTGCCCGCATAATGAAGATTCCGCGTCTGCTCCGCCCGCTCGGCCTGGTCCTGTGCACGCTCTTCCTGATCGCATTGCTGGCGTTTGCCTGGGTGTGGTCGCGCGTGCAGTCGAGCCTGCCGCCGCTGGACGGCGAACATGCCCTGCCCGGCCTGACCGCGTCGACCGTGCTGACGCGCGACGACCAGGGCATCGTTGCCATCGAGGCCGCCAACTTCCCCGACGCCGTGCGCGCCCTCGGGTTCGCCCACGGGCAGGACCGTTTCTTCCAAATGGATCTGCTGCGCCGCCGCGCCGGCGGCCGGCTGTCGGAACTCTTCGGCGAGGCCACCGTGGACGAAGATCGCGCCAACATCGTGCATCGGTTTGCCGCCCAGGCCGAAAAGGTGCTCGAACGCGAACCCGCCGCCCGTCGTGCCCTGTTCGATGCCTACGCCGCGGGCGTCAACGCCGGCCTGCAGTCGCTCGAAGCGTCGCCGTGGGAATACGGCATCCTGCGCGGCGAACCCGAGCCGTGGACGGCCCTCGATTCCGTGCTCGTCACCTACGCGATGGTGATCGACCTGCAGGACACTCACGGCGAAGTGGAGCGCTCCCGCACCGATCTGCGCGATGCGCTCGGCGTCGGCGCGGTTGATTTCTTTGATCCTTTGATCGGTCCCGATGACAGCGCCCTCGATGGTTCGACCGCCCCGCTGCCTCCGCCGCCAAGTCCGGAGCGACTCGATCTGCGCACCGTCAACGCCGCGCTCGCGTCCGAACACACCGCCGCGCAACCGCTCCCGGAAACCCCCGCCCTCGGGTCCAACGCCTTCGCCCTGGGCGGCGTGCTGGCCGGCGACCCGCATCTCACCCTGCGCGTGCCCAACGCGTGGTATCGCGCCCACCTCACTTGGAAAACGCCCGCCGGCGCCGACCGCTTCGCCACCGGTGTCTCGTTGCCCGGCCTGCCCGGCATTCTGATCGGCAGCAACGGTCACATCGCCTGGACCTTCACCAACGCCACCGTCGATCTCGGCGATCTGGTTCTCCTCGACCTCAATCACGTCGCGCCCGAACTGCTCTATTATCGCGCCGGCGAATCACTGGAGTTCGAAACGCACACCGACACCATCGCGGTGAAGGGCGAGGACGCCGTGACCGTCGACTCCACCTGGACCGCCTACGGTCCGGTGGTGGGCAAAACGCGGGACGGACGCACGCTCACCCACCGTTGGACATTTCACGATCCGACCGCGGTGGACTACACGTTGCTCGACATGCTGGAGGCCACCTCCGTCGCCGCCGCGCTCGACATCGGCGCCGCCGCCGGCATGCCGCCGCAGAACCTTTTTGTCACCGATGCCTCCGGCGCCGCGGGCTGGACCGTGACCGGTCGCCTGCCAAAGCGCTTCGGTTTTGACGGCCGGTTTCCCGTCACCTGGACCTACGGCGATCGCGGTTGGGACGGCTGGCTCGACGCCGCGCAACACCCGCGCCGACTCGTGTCCGCGGAGTCGTCCCGGCAACAACCCCTGTGGTCGGGCAACCAGCGCCCGGTCGGCGGCGACGCGCTCGCGCTGCTCGGCGACTCCGGCTTCGACGATCCCGCCCGCGCCGCGCAGATCGAACGTAACCTGCGCGCCCTCGCCGCCGGCAACTCCGCGCCCCTCGCGCCGGCGGATCTGCTCGCCATCCAGCTCGACGATCGCGCGGACTGGATGCTGCGCTGGCGCGAGCAATTGCTCGCCAGCTTCGCCCGCGCCGCGTCGCCGCTCTCGCCGGAACGCACGCAATTCCGCGACCTCGTCGCCGCCTGGGACGGCCGCGCTGCCGCCGATTCGGTCGGCTACCGTTTGCTGCGGACGTGGCGCAGTGCCGTCGCCCGCCGCACGCTCGACCCGATCTTTGCCCGCGTGCGCCGCGCCCGGCCGGAATTCAATTTCGGTCTGCTGCGCTACGAGGCCGCGCTGTGGGCGCTGCATCGCGACGAACCCGCGCACTTGGTCGCCAACGACTACGGCTCCTGGGACGCACTGCGCCTCGCCGCCGTGGATCAGGTGATCGCCGAGTGGGACGACGCCGGCCTCGCGCTCAACACCGCGACCTGGGGCGAAGCGAACCGCCTGCGCATGCAACATCCGCTCGGCGGAGCGTTGCCGGAAATCATTTCCGAATGGCTCAACATGCCAGCGCTGCCTCAGTCCGGTGACCTGCAAATTCCACGTGTCGCCCGACCATATCACGGCGCCTCGCTGCGTTTCGCGGTCGTGCCCGGCAAGGAAACCGACGGCCTGCTGCATCTGCCCGGTGGGCAGAGCGGCAACCCGCTCTCGCCGTTCTATCGCGCCGGCCACCAGGCCTGGGCCCGCGGCGAGCCCGCGCCGCTGTTGCCCGGCGACCCCATCCACACCCTGACGCTCACCCCCTGAGTTCTTTCGCGCGTGAAAGCCAAACTCAAACCTGCCGCCAAGAGTTACTCGGTCTATTTCGCCGGCGAGCTCTTCGACATCAAACACCTCGTCGGCAACGCCTATCTCGCCGAGGCGATCTACGAAAAATCGCACGGCAAATATCTCTGCCAACTGCCGCAGGACTTTGAACTGCGCGGCCTCAATCCGCACGTCATTCGTGATCAGGATATCCTCGCGCTGTTCGACGCCGATCTCGCGCTGTTCAACTTCGACGGCACCGAACTCGACAGCGGCACGGTGGTCGAGTTCATGCTGGCGAAGTTCGCCGACATTCCGACCGTGATCCTGCGCACCGATCTCCGCGCCGCCGGGGATCAAGGCAACGCGCGCAACGATCCGTGGAATCTCATGGCCAGTTTTTATCCGCGCACCGTCGTCGTCCGCACCGCCAGTCTGATCGACTACCGCACGTTGCAAAAACAACGCCTGCGCCGCGCGCCCGACGACATCACCCGCCTCGCCGGCCAGCACGCCTCGGCCACCGCTTCGATCATCTGCGATCGCATCGCCGCGCAAGTCGTCCGCGCCTTCAACCGCGTGCTGAAACTGCCGCCGGCGCTGCCGGCCGAGCTCCGTCCCGACATCTACACCTGGCTCGCGCTCATGCCCGGCCTCAAGGGCAAGAAAAAGGAACTGCGCGCCCGCCTCGCCCAAGTGCTGGAAAACAAAATCGCCCGCGGCGTGCTGTAGCACCCCACCGTCCCGCGGCAGACTCTCCTTTCTCCCCATGAATCGTCGCACCTTCGTCTCCTCCCTCGCCGCGGCCGGTG
>CBINJL010000450.1:0-3442 GCA_966250925.1 uncultured Opitutus sp.
GATTTTCAAAACGATCATTGTGGGCGCTGCCCTTGAGCAGCGTGCCTTCGAAACCACTGCCGACTTCGAAGCCCTTGGTCGCGGGCAACGACAGCATCGCCTTGGCCAGATCGGCTTCGAGACGGTCGAACACCGGTTCGCCCAGTCCGGCGGGCAGCCCGCGCACACGACACTCGATTACCCCGCCGACCGAATCGCCGTCGGACCGCACCGCCTTGATCCGCTCAATCATGGCCGCGGCCGTTGCCGGGTGCGGACAACGCACGGGCGTGGCCTCGATCGATTCCGTGGTGGGAAATTCGGTCAACGCCTCCGCCGGCACCGCGATATCCTGAATGCGGGTGATGAAGGCGCGGATTTCCACTCCGCCCGCCGGCCCCGCGGTGGCCAGAAGTTTCTTGGCCAACGCTCCGGCAGCGACCCGGCCGATTGTCTCGCGGGCCGAACTGCGGCCGCCGCCGCGATGATCGCGCAGCCCGTATTTTGCCTGGTAGGTGAAGTCGGCGTGCGAAGGACGGAACTTGTCCTTCATCTCGTCGTAGGCGTTGGAACGGTGATCGGCATTGTGCACGAGCAGCGAAATCGGCGTGCCGGTGGTGCGATCCTCAAACACGCCCGAAAGAATCTGCACCGCGTCGGCTTCCTTGCGCGGTGTCACGATGTCACTCTGCCCCGGCCGTCGCCGGTCGAGCTCGTGCTGGATTTCCGCAGCGGAAATGGGCAGCCCGGGCGGGCAGCCGTCGATGACCACGCCGACCGCCGGCCCATGGCTTTCGCCCCAGGTTGCGATCGTGAAAAGTTTGCCGAACACGTTGGGCATACGCGACCGAAGCTGCCCGCCGCGCCCCCCGCCGCGCAAGTGTCAAAATACCGCAACTTTCCCCGAAACCGTGCGTCTCTGCATTGTCCTCGCCACCACAACACGGTTTACAAGCCCCTCCCGTTGACCTCTGATGCCCGTTCGCCGGCCGACCGCCACTCCCCATTTCCTAGCATGCGTCTTCCCATCTCTCGCGTTGGTTTTCTGATCACCTGTCTGGCCGCGATCGCTCCCTCCACCTGGGCGCAAACCGCCACTCCCCCCGAAGTGGCTCCGCCGCCGCTCAGCCCGTCGCTCACGCCGCTATCGGACGACGTCATTGCCGAGGGCATCAACATCCCTGAAGGCCCGCTTGATGCCGCGCTCGGGTTGCTGGAGATCCTCACCGGCCGCACGGTGTTGCGCGCCTCGAATCTACCGCAGATTCCGTTTTCGCTCGTCATCGAGCAACCCGTCACGCCGTCCGAAGCGTTGCTCGCGATCGAGACGACGTTGACGATGAACAACATCGCGGTGGCTCCGCTCGGCGAACGCTTCATCAAGGTCGTGCCGCTCGGCTCCGCCCGCATCGAATCACCGGAGTTGATCGAAGGCTCCACCCTCGGCCTCGCGCCCAGCGGCCGCATCGCGACGAAGTTGTTCTCCTTCGAGTTCGTCCGGGTCGAACAATTCGCCCCCAAGATCGCCAACCTGCTCAACCCGCAACTCGGCGGCGCCATGCCCTTCGAACAGGCCAACGCCCTCCTCGTCACCGATGCGATCAGCACCCTGCAACGCGTCGAAAAACTGGTGCAGCAACTCGACCAGCCCACCCTCACCGCGCTCGAACCGAAGTTCTACCCGCTCACCTATGCCAAGGCCTCCGACATGGCCAACAAGGTGCGCAACATCCTGCAAGGCCCCGCCCAGCAGCAGCTCGGCACCGGCACGACGTTCAACGCCGACGACACCACCAATCAGTTGATCGTCCTCAGCGACCCGCGCCTGCATCCGTTCTTCGATCGGCTGATCGCCAAACTCGACGTGCGCTCCAACCCCAACACGCGCAACGAAGTCATCCCCCTCAAACACGCCGACGCCACCGAAGTCGCCACCCTCGTCAGCCAACTCGTCTCCGGCCAGAATCAGGCCGCCTCGCGCAACGACAGCGGCAGCCGCCGCAACACCCCCAACCAACCCGCGCAAATCACGCCCGCCACCGGCCCCAACGCCAACGGCAACAACGCCGCTTCCGCCGCCGCCACCCAGGCCGGCATTGCCACCAATGATTTTTCCGAACTCGTCACCGTCCTCGCCGACGAACGCAGCAACGCGGTGGTCGTCAGCGGCACGGTCGAAGACATCCGCCTGATCAAGGAACTCGTCGACAAAATCGACGTGATGCTCGCCCAGGTCCGCGTCGAAGTGGTCGTGGCGGAAGTGACGCTCACGGACAACAATTCCAGCGGCATCAATGAGCTGAATCTCATTGTTGAGAATGGAAAACTGATCGGCGTAAACGCGAAGGCCGTGGGCGCCACGTTGTCCGGACTCGGCAATCTCGCCGAGGATTCAGACGACATCAGCGATGTGATATCCTCAGGCTTCGCCACGTTCAACGGATGGGATCTCAGCGGCCTCATCACATTGGCCAATGGCAACGACAACAAGCGCGCCAAGGCCAACATCCTTTCGGTTCCCGCCGTGGTCACCACGCACAACAAAGAAGCCACCATTTTTGTGGGGCAGGAAATTCCGACCATCAGCAGCTATCTGAACGACACCACCAATACCAACGTGTCGGCCGGCTATCGCTCAACCATCAGCAGTCGCGAAGTCGGTATCAACCTGCAGGTCAAGCCACTGATCGGCGCAAACGGCTCGGTCCAAATGGAAATCACCCAGGAAGTTTCCAGCCAGGTCGCGACGGTGACCGTCGATGGCAACGACCAACCCATTATCGGCAAACGCTCGGCGGAATCGTTCATCACCGTCAACAGCGGCGAGATCGTGGTGCTCGGCGGCCTGCAGCAGGAAAGCGATACGCGAAACCGCAACCGTTTCGGTCCGATTCCGATCCTCAGCGACCTGCTCGGTTCCCGCTCCCGCAACAACCAGCGCACCGATCTGATTTTCTTCCTCCGCCCAACGATTCTCACCAACACAGCGGCCGACAACGCGGAAGCGCTGCAGCGCTTGAAGCAATCGGAAATCGGGGAAGCCACCCAACGCGCGCTTTCCGGTAAGTCCATCCTCCATGATGACGACGACGCGGAGCAGTCGAAGGGCGACGCTTCAACCGGCAACTCGGTGCACGATCACGGCCCGCGATGAGCCTCTCCTCCGCTGAACCTCTCCTCGCCGGCCTGTTCGACCCGCTCGACGACGATAAGCGGCTGGCCGTGCTCGAAGCGGCCCGCCACGAGCGCATCGGCGCCCTCGCCGCCGCGCTCGGCCAGCCCGATGCCGAGGTGCTGGGCCGCGTCGCCGCCTCCGCCGGACTCGACGTCGCCTCGGATCTTCGCGCCGACGCCCTCGCCCTGCGCCTGCTGCCCGCGCGACTGGTCCATGAATACCAGATCCTGCCCATCGCCTTCGGTCCCGCAGCCACCGCGACGGATGATGAGGACGAGGCACCGCTGC
>CBINJL010000451.1:0-3441 GCA_966250925.1 uncultured Opitutus sp.
GGCTCTGGCTTGGGCAAGTGACGCGGCATGCGGATGACGCCCTGTCGGCGGCCGAACGGGCGCTGACCGTGGCGGAGGAATGGCGGCGGCAGTGGCGGGGCGCTGGGCGTGATCCGCAGGCCATGCTGAAGACCTTGGCCCACCGGTATGAGATTGCTGAAGCCCGACTGTTGCATTGGCGCGCCGCGTCAACGTCTGCGCGTGAATGGCGTTGGCGTGGCGGGGAAATTGAAGTGAGCGAAGCCACGCTGGTTTCTGGCACGGCGGTGGCGGCATACGTGTTGCCGGCCGATGCCGAAGTGCTGGCGGTGGTGAAGCAGGTTTTCACGGCCGCCAAATCGCTGGACGACGCGTTCACGGATGTGGCTTGCTGGTGCGCCGACACGCCGGGAGTAGTCGCGTTGGTGCAGCCGATCGATCAGGCTACGGTTTCGGCGCAATGATGCCGGATTGGCAAACCACCACGGCCCTCGCCGCTCTGCCGGAAGCGGTGATGGTGGGCATGTGGCGCATACCGCTCACCACGGATGCGGCCTGTTTGCAGCACTGGCGCGCTGTGCTGACGGAATCCGAGCGCGCCCGTGCTGACCGGTTCGTGCGCGCAGAAGATCGGGCGCGATCGATTCTGGGCCGCGCGGCCGTGCGGGTGCTGCTGGCGAATTGCCTGGGGATCGAACCGGCGGTGGTGCCGCTGATCGTCGCGCCCAACGGTAAACCGCTGGTGGCACCGGCCCATCACGCGGCGGAGAATATGCGATGGAAGTTCAACGTTTCTCATTCCGGGGATTGGCTCCTGCTTGGCCTGGCCCGCGGTCGGGAAATCGGCGTCGACGTCGAGGCGTATCGAGATGTCGAATACGAGTCGCTAGTCGACGCCTGTTTCTCGGCGGCGGAGGCGGAGGCGTGGCGCCGCACCGCCGCGGAAAAACGACAGGCGGCATTCTTCAACGGCTGGACGCGAAAGGAGGCTTGTGTGAAGGCGTGGGGACGTGGCCTCGGTGCGGACCTGAAACGGTTCAGCGTTGCGTTGACCGAAGACGAGCCGGGGCCGCTGTCGCTGGAAGGCTCGGATACCCGCGGATGGTCAGCGTGGCCGGCGCGGGTGGACGCGGTGCATGCCGGCGCGGTGGTGGTTGCAGGGGAACCGGAAATGCCGGTGTTTTGGCATTTCGATCCGCGCTGATCCCATGTTCCGCAGTTGGTATTTAAGCAGAGAACGCCCGCAGAGAAATGCGGTAAGGAAATCGCAACAACTCCGGGGCGCGTCTTTTCGAAAAACGCCAAACCTGTGTCGGCGTTTCGAGGGGAAGATCAGTCTTTCAGAAACCGATCCGTTCGAGATCGTATATTTCCACCATTGCCACTCCTTCGGCATCGTCGTTACCGGCCAGAACCGTAGTATAGGCACCGGGCGGAAGCGTCACTACCAACATCGGTTCACGATTGTCCGCCGGCCGTAGGTTGACGGGCACCGTGGCAACCGTCTCCTCCGCCAGCGAGGTCCAGTCATCGTTGAATGCCAGGAGTGTCTGCCCACGATGAAGGCTCAGCGTCGGATCTCTAAGCGGCGTAGCGATATCGAAAGCGGCGAGCGACGGACCGATTGCACGGAAGAGCAGGGTTCGAGGAGCATTGCCATGAATCACCAGCCCGCCGATCATCACTTTTTCTCCGTTGGAAACCCAAGCTCGGGTGGAGAGGTTGAGGAGCGTCACGTCCGGATCGGACCCGAGTTCGGTGAGCAACCGCGCGGTGAGCGGAGCATAGCCATCCCCGTTGTTCGCGATCCAATTCGCCGGCCCGGCAGCAATCGCTGAGGGAGACGCCGTGAACTTCGCCCCGGAGGTATCGAGCCGGACGGCAGTCAGATCAATGAACCCCACCAAGCGGGTGACTCGCCAGCCCCATTGAGGTCGTCGGGGGTTGGAGAAATCAACCGAGAGTTCGTCATCGCCGGGCTCGATTTGGAACTCCGGCAGCAGGTCATTTCCGGCTGTTCCAGCCATCAGGGCCCGCGCCGAAGCGATGAGCTCTGGATCGGATACTTCAAAGGCGAATGCCTCGCGATAGGGACGTCCGTCGGCATTCGTCACCAAGACTTCGCAAACGAAGCGCGCAGGCGCTTCCCGTTCGGCGCAAAGCGGTGTGACGACGGCGAGCAACGCTCCCCACCAGGCCCATAAAAATTTAACACGCGTTGACATGGTAAAATCGAAGGGCTTGGGCGATTGGTGTGAGCTGGCTCAGATGTCGATCGGGCGTTCGGGCATCGGCGGCAGACCGATTTTGCGCAGCAGTTCGGCACGGAAATGGGCCCAGTCGAAGTTGTGATAGACGCCGCCGTTTTCGTAGTGGCGGATGAAGGCGTGGCCGAGCAGGTAACTGTAGCCGCCGATGATGGCGGGTTCGGCGAAGAGACGGACCGGGATCGCTATCCACGGCACGGCGGCGGTGAAGAAGTCGCGGGCGACCCGGGTGACCGGATTGCTGGAAAGAAACCAGTTCAGCAGACCGCCGGAACCGGCGGCGAGCGCCGCGCTGGCGGGGTTCTGCGAGAACGGCACACCGTAGATCTGCGAGAGTTTGGCCAGCATCTTCAACTGCACGCCGGAGACGGCCACGCTGCTGATGAAGGCGCCGGGAATCAGCGCCGTGGCGGCGCCATAGGAGGCATGTTCCTGCACGGCGCGGCGGGCGGCGGCGCTGGCCTGACGGGTGACGCGCGGCTCGATGGTGGCGCGAAAGGGCGGCGGCAGACGCGGGCTGGTCACGAGCGCACGGGTAGTTTGGCTTTGGCCTCGTTGAGTTTTCGGGCCAAGGCCTGCTGGGCGACATCGAGATCGAAGTTTTCCAACGTGCCGCCTCGCTCGAAGTGGTCGACGGCGAGTTGGCCGATGGCATAGGTGATCGCTCCACTGGCAGCCGGCAGGGAGGAAACGCTCAGCAAGGTGCCGATGCCCGGGACGAGTTTGACCATGCTGCCGAGCAGACTGGAGGCGAGCACGGTCCCGCCCATCGAGCCGAGCAGGGACGTGACGATATGCTCGGCCTGCGACTTGGTGAAGGGCACGTCGTAAAGGCGGGAGAGCTCACGCAGCACCTTGAGTTGCAGGCCTCCGATGGCGGCGAGATCAGCCAGCGGCACGGGAATGAGTCCGGCGCCGACGGCAAACGGGACGTGTTGCAGCACGATTTTTTCGGCGGCGTGGCGGCGCGGGGCAGTTGCGGGCGCATCGGTTGCCGGGGGCACGACGGGCACGGTGACGGGCGCACTCGCGGCGGCGGATTTCGGCGTCGGGGCGGCGGAAGGCGTGGGCGCGGTCGAAGGCGCGGGCGCGGAGCGGGCCTTGCGTTTACGGGCTGGGGCGGTGGCGGGAGCCGGCGTGGCTGCGGCGGGAGTTTCCTGATCGGGTTCTCCGCCGAGGGAGCGATTGAGTTTGG
>CBINJL010000452.1:0-3433 GCA_966250925.1 uncultured Opitutus sp.
CCCGGCTGTTTCCCGTCGGCGGCGTGACCGTCACCAACGCCTTCGACTTCGTGCTCGCCGGCGCCGACGCCGTTTTTGCCGCCAGTGGTTTGTATTCAATCGATGGTGACGCCGCCACCGCCACCGCCGGGAATTCGTCCGCCCTGACTGCCCGCGCGCAGGAATTCATCGCCACGCTTGACCGCCCGATTCCCGGTGTCTCCGTTGCGTGATGCCCGGCCGTTTTTTTTCTCCTGTGCCGTCCGCGACGGTCCGTCTTCGCGCTGCCTTGCTGACGCTGCCGTTGCTTTCCGCCGCGCAGGCCGCCGGTGCACGCGACGCCGGTGAGCTCTACAATCAGTTCTGCGTGAGCTGCCACGGCGACACCCTCGCCGGCGGCACCGCCCCCAGCATGCTCGATGACGAGTGGACCCACGGCGGCACCGATGCCGACCTCGCGCGCACCATCGCCCAGGGCGCGGTCGACCAGGGCATGCCCGCGTGGGAAAGCGTCCTCACCGAACCGGAAATCCGAGCACTTGTGGTCTATCTGCGCGAACGCCGCGCCGGCTATCAGCGCAACCGCGAAACGTTGCCCTCGCCCGATCCGCAGCATGTGTTCTCCACCCGCCACCACGCGTTCCGCGTCGAGGTCGTCACCACCGAAGTCGACACGCCTTGGTCGCTCAATTGGCTGCCCGACGGCACGATGTTGATCACGGAAAAAACCGGTGGACTGCGAACCTGGCGCGACGGCGAATTGTCCGCGCCGATCGCCGACACGCCGTGGGTCGACAGCGGTGGTCAGGCCGGCCTGCTCGACGTGGCGCCGCATCCGGACTACGCGGAAAACGGCTGGATTTATCTCAGTTTCAGCGATCCGCAGAAAAACGACCGCGATGAGAACGTAAGTTTAACGAAGGTCGTGCGCGGCCGCATTCGCGACGGTGTTTGGGTCGACGAGGTGGTTATTTATCAGGCCGATCTCGCCCTCTACCGCCGGCCCGGCGGCGTGCACTACGGCAGTCGTATTGTGTTTGATGATACGGGGCACATCTTCTTCACCATCGGCGAACGCGGCGTGAAGGAAGACGCGCAGGATCTCGGCCGGCCCAACGGCAAGGTCCACCGCCTGCGCGACGATGGCACCGTGCCCGCGGACAATCCATTCGTGGCCACACCTGGCGCGCTGCCTTCGATCTGGAGCTACGGCCATCGCAATCCGCAGGGACTCGTCCGCGATCCGCGCGACGGTGTCTTGTGGGAAACCGAGCACGGTCCTCGCGGCGGCGACGAGCTCAACCGCATCGCCCCTGGCCGCAATTACGGCTGGCCCGTCATCACCTACGGCATGAATTACAACGGCACGCCCATCACCGCCGAAACCGCACGCCCGGGCATGGAGCAACCCGTGACGCACTGGACGCCTTCGCTCGCGGTGTGCGGCATCGACTTCGTCACCGGCGACCGTTTTCCCGGGTGGAAAAACAACCTGCTCGTTTCCGCCCTCGCCCAGCAGCACATCCGCCGCGTCGTGATCGAAGACGGCGAAGTCGTTGACCAGGAAATTTTGTGGGAAGACTTCGGCCGCTGTCGCGATGTCGCCGTCGGCCCCGACGGCCTGATCTACGTCGCGGTCAACGGTCCCAATCAGGTCGTGCGCTTCGTGCCGGCGGAAAAGTGAGGGGCACAGAGTAGCGGTTTCGGCGTTGTCCGCGGTCATTCCCATCATGACGACGTCGTTTGCCCGCAGGGTCCGGCAGCTGTGCACGATTCTTGGCTGGGCCGCGTTCCCGTTCGGCGTATTGGCGGCCGGCTACCGCACCGAACCGATTTGGGATGACCTGCGGTTTAACGCCCCGGTGCAGACAATCTTCGCACCGGGCGAAACCGACCGCAGGTTCGTCGTCGAACGCGATGGCCGCATCATCGCCGTGCGCGGACTCGACGATCCCCAAGCCAACGTGTTTCTCGATCTCACCGCGCGCGTGAACCGGACCGACTCCGACAGCGGGCTGCTCGCCGCTGCGTTTCATCCCGACTTCGCCACCAACGGCCACGTCTTCGTGTGGCATTCCATGCCCACGCCGGAGGGCCAGATCTGTCGCCTCAGTCGCTACACCGCGACCGATCCCGCGCACGGAACGGCCGCCGTCGCATCGGAGTTGCCCTTGCTCTCGCGCCCCAATGTCACGAACAGCCACGACGGCGGCGATCTGTTCTTTGGTCCCGACGGTTATCTTTATCTGTCGATCGGCGACAGTGACGCTCAGACCAATCCCGCCACCGCCGCGCAACGCCAGCGGATCGACCGCGGTTTTTACGGCGTGGTGCTGCGGCTCGACGTCGACCAACGCCCGGAAAATCTCGCGCCCCATCCGCATCCGTCCGTGCATGCCGGGAGTTATCGGGTGCCGGCCGACAATCCCTTCGTCGGGACGACGACCTACCACGGCGAAACACTCGATCCCGCCCGCGTGCGCACCGAGATTTTCGCCCTCGGCCTGCGCAATCCGTTTCGCATGACCCACGATCCCGCTACCGACCGCATCTGGCTGGGCGACGTGGGACTCGATGCCGCCGAAGAAATCGATCTGATCGAAGCCGGCGGCAACTACGGCTGGCCTTGGCGTGAAGGACCGTTGCCGGGCCCGGTCGCGCCGCCCGCAACCGGATCGGAATCGTTCCACGAGCCTGTGTGGAGCTATACGCATTCCGGCAATCGTTCGCTGACCGGCGGCGTGGTTTACCGTGGGGCTACTTTGCCCGAACTGACCGGCGCCTACCTCGGCGCCGATTTGATTGCCGGCCGCATTTTTGCCGTGTTCGACGACGGTGAGCGGCCCTTGGGTGAGTCGCATACCGTCGATTTGGCGAACGATGATTTCATCGTCCACTTCGCCCGCGATCCCGGCACCGACGACGTGTTGCTCACTGATCTGATCGAAGGCTCGGTCAAACGACTCGTGCGCGCCGCGCCGCCGATCGGGTTGGTCAACCTCTCCGCCCGGGCGATCGCGGGCACCGGCGAAAACGTTCTCGTGCCCGGTTTCGTCATCGCCGAAGGCGCCCAGCGCGTGCTCGTGCGCGGCGTCGGTCCCACGCTCGCGGAACCACCGTTCGAACTGCCCGGCACCCTCCCGCAGCCTCGCATCGCCCTCAGACGCACCGACGATCTCATCGCAGCCAACCACGACTGGCGCACGTCCGGCAACGTCGCCACGCTGCGCTGGGCCGCGGAAGTTGCCGGTGCGTTTCCGCTCGGCGCCGCCCAACCCGACAGCGCCCTGCTGCTCACGCTGGAACCCGGCGCCTACACAGTCGTGACCGACGATGAATCCGGCCAGCACGGCGAAGCGCTGGTGGAAATCTACGCGATCGGCGACACCGCCCCTGACTCGGGCCGGTTGGTCAACCTCGCGCTGCGTGCCGCGATCGCGGCCAACGGCGGCGT
>CBINJL010000453.1:0-3430 GCA_966250925.1 uncultured Opitutus sp.
CGCCGCCAACAGGTGCAGAAGGAAGCCGACTTCTACGGTGCGATGGACGGTGCCTCCAAGTTTGTGCGTGGTGACGCCATCGCCGGCATTCTCATCACGCTGGTCAACATCATCGGCGGTTTCGCCATCGGCGCGATCCAGATGGATCTCAGTCTGGCCGAGAGCGCGCAGCGGTTCACTCTCCTCTCAATCGGTGACGGTCTCGTCTCGCAGATTCCCGCGCTCGTGATCTCGGTCGCGGCCGGTATTCTCGTCACCCGCGCCTCGTCCAAGTCGGGCAACCTCGGCACTCAGATCGGACGCCAGTTTGTCCGTTATCCGCGCGCCATGAAGATCGCCGGCGGCATGCTGGCGGCGTTCGGACTCATGCCGGGTATGCCGCTGATCCCGTTCGCGGTGCTCGGCGGCCTTTGCTTCTACACCGGGCACATGCTCGAAAAAGGACCGTTGCTCGACGACGAGGACGAGGAGACCCCTGCCGCCAAGAAGACCGCCGACGGCGCTTCCGCCGGCGACGCGACGGCCGCCGCGAACGCTGCCGGAAAACCCGTCACCACGCCGGCCGAGGAGCTCAAGAGCTGCCTCACGCAGGATGTCTTCGCGATCGAGATCGGTTACGGTTTGCTGCCGCTGGCCGACACGTCGAAGGGCGGAGAACTGCTCGGCCGCATCACCGGTGTGCGCAAGACCATCGCCCGCGAACGCGGTCTCCTCGTGCCGCCGATCAGTGTGCGCGACAACATGGAACTGGAGGCCAACGAATACCGCTTCCTCCTGCGCGGCCGCGCCGTCGCCAAGGGCTCCGTCATGCCGGGCCGCTGGCTGGCGATGAACGTTTCCGGCAGCTCTGTTTCGTTGCGCGGCGTGCCGACCAAGGAACCGGTTTTCGGCATCGACGCCGTGTGGGTCGACGAACCGGAAAAGCGCAACGCCGAACTCGGCAACTTCACCATCGTCGAACCGTCGGCGGTGATGATCACGCACCTTTCCGAAACGCTGCGCAATCTCGGCCACCTGCTCCTCGGTCGCCAGGACGTGCAGCAGTTGATCGACCACGTGAAGGTGTCGCATCCCGCGCTCGTTTCGGAACTGCTGCCCGATCTGGTCAACCTCGGCGTCATTCAGCGCGTGCTGCAGAATCTGCTGCGCGAAAACATCTCCATCACCAACCTGCCGCTCATCCTCGAAGGCATCGGCGACAACGCGCACCTCACGAAGAATCCCGACGATCTCAGTGAACGTGTGCGCCGGTTGCTCGGCCTGTATTTTATTCCCAACTACGAGGCGCAGCCCGGCCGCCTGCGCGCCGCCACGCTCGAACCGCGCTTCGAGCAGATCCTTGCCTCGCGCGTGCATCGCGGCGGTGGCGAGACGCTGCTCATGCTCGATCCCACCACGGCGCAGCATCTGGTCAACGGCGTCGCGGAACGCGTCAACTCCGCCCATCAGGCGGGCGAGACGCCGGTGCTGATCGTCGGCGCGGAGATTCGTCTGCCGCTGCAACGTTTCCTGGAGTCGAGTTTCCCGCGTCTCGCGGTGGTGTCGTTCCAGGAAGTCCCGCCTGCGACTGACATCGACAACGCCGGCTTCATTTCCGCGCCCAAGGGCATCCAGCCCCTCGCCATGCCCCCGGCCCAGCCGGCCGCCGCGTAGTGCGTGCGCCACTACAGAGCAGCGCGGACTGAAGCACCGCGCTACGAGTGGCCGTTCGTTCCCGAAATTGATCGCGCCGTAGTGCGGTGCTTCAGCCCGCACTCCCGCCCTTGTGCCGAGGGTTTTTACGTTGGCCCAAAGGTGGGCGACTTTTTCAGCGATCAGCGTTTCGGCCCGGAGCCCCTCGTCATTTGTGCGGTTCCCACGCTGACCAATCGAGCAGTCGTGCCATGGCGCTCGCGAGCGATGTGGTTGGCGGAGCTGCCGGCACCTGGGGTGGCTCAATTGTATCAGCTCCGGTATCGTGCACCCAGTTGTCCCAGTCTCGGCGTTCGGGCAGGCCGATGAACTTCAGTTGCGTCTCGTCCTTGCGATGCACTTTGTGTCCCGGCGACCACGGACGGTGTTGGCGAATAGGCGAGAGGATTTGCCACAGTTGGTCGGCAGCTTCCGGCCCGATTGCGGTCGGAGTGGCGACGTCCTGGGCGACGATAATCAATTCCAGGCAGCCAAAGCAGACCAGCACATCAACCGGTGCGTCAGCGGAATTCGGACCGGGCCAGCGCAACAGGTAGTCGGCGTGAAATTGACAGCACAACGAAGGGCCTCGCCACGGTGCTACGCTTTCCGGGAGCCGCATAATCTGATCGAGTGCGGTCCGTTCGTTTCCGGCGAGTTTGGTTGGGGTCGCATACAACGGCTGATCAGCGATAAGAAATTTAGCGACGTCGGTCCGCGCCAATTCTTCCTGCAGGAGTGCCGACTCGTGAAATGGGTGGGGCAATCCTTCGAACAGCAACGGACCGGAACGCCCGGAGAGCGCGGTGGCGAGGTCGGGCAACCGCGTGGATTGGCTGTCCTCGTTCAGCCCCCAAAGCGCGTGGACATCGTTCTCTGCGTGGAGAAGCGTCTCAGTGATTTCTGCAGCTCCCAACCAACCCGCGATCGCGAGGATCGTTCGATATCGCCGACGACCAAAGGGAAACAGGGGCATGTCCGTTACACGTTTCGTGGTCGGTTTTATTAGCGAAATTTCAGCCGGCCCGCCCCGGTGCCGAGGGTTTTATGTTGGCCCAGAGGTGGGCGACTTTTTCGGCGATCAGCGTTTCGGCCCGAGTCACCTCAGCCTGGCGGGCGCGCCGGTTTTCCTCCGTGATGCGGGCTAGGTCGTCGAGGGTGTAGAGATAAACGTTGGGCAGGTCGGCCGCGGCCGGATCGATGTCACGGGGCAGCGCCAGATCGATCAGGAACAGCGGCGCGGCACCACGCGCGCGCACTGCGGCTTTGACGGCGCGAGCCGACAGGATCGCGCCCGGAGCGGCGGTCGCACACGACACGATGTCGAAGTCGCTCAGCTGCGCCTCGATCTGTTCAAAGGGCAGCGCGCTGGCGCCGAGGCGGGTGGCGAGTTCCATCGCCCGCGGCAGTGTGCGGCTGGCAACGGTGATGTGTTTCGCGCCGCGGCTCTGAAACGCCTTGGTTGTTTTTTCCCCGATTTCACCCGCGCCGATCGAGAGCACGCGGGCGTCGCGCAGGTCGCCGAAAATGCTCAGCGCCAACTCGACTGCGACATTGGCGGTGCTGATTTGGCCTTCATTGATGGCGGTGTGGGTGCGCACGTATTTCGCCGCCTGAAACGCTTTTTGAAAAACGCGGTTGAGCACCGCGCCGGTGGCGCCGGAGGCCTGGGCTGCGCTGTAGGCGTCCTTCACCTGACCAAAAATTTCGTTCTCACCCAGCATCTGTGATTCGAGACCGGAGGAAACCTTGACCAGAT
>CBINJL010000454.1:0-3430 GCA_966250925.1 uncultured Opitutus sp.
GCCGCGCAGTTCATCGGCCTGTTGAGCGTCGGCCTGTCGGGGAATTTTGAATACGAAACCGAAACCTGAAATGGCGACGATCGACCTGAATTGCGACGTGGGTGAGGGCGTGGGACGCGACGCGGAGATATTGCCCTGGGTGACTTCGGCCAACGTGGCCTGCGGTGCGCATGCCGGCGACGAAACCACGATGGCGGCGACGATGGCGCTGGCGCGGCGGCTGGGTAAAATGACCGGGGCCCATCCGGGCTACGCCGACCGGGCGCATTTTGGTCGGCGCGATCTCGCGCTTTCGCCGGCGGAAATCGAATCACTGGTTTTTGATCAACTCACGGCGTTGGCGCGGTATGGAGAGTTTCACTACGTCAAACCGCACGGCGCGCTCTACAACCGCATCGCCCGTGACGCCGCGGCGGCGACGGCGGTGGCGCGGGCGGTGGCGCGGTTCGAGCCGCGGCTCGGGTTGCTCGTGCTCTCCGGCAGTGTGGCCGTGGCGGCGGGACGCGACTGCGGACTGCGCGTCTGGCAGGAAGTGTTTGCGGATCGCGGTTATGACAGTCGCGGACATCTGCTGCCGCGCGATGCGCCGGGGGCCTTGATCGAAGATCCGGTGGCAGTCGGACCGCGGGTCGTGACGATGGTCCGCGAGGGGCGAGTGCAGGCGGTCGACGGTGACTGGATCGCGGTCGCGGCGGACTCGGTTTGCCTCCACGGCGATAATCCGCAGGCGGTGGAATTTGCCCGGCGACTGCGCCGGCAATTGATCGACGCAGGCGTGGAAATCCGTCCCTTTGTCACCTCATGAACAGGACCGTATTGATCACCGGTTTCGAGCCGTTTACGGAAAATGCGGTCAATCCCTCGGCTGAGATCGCCCGGCGTTTGGAGGACCGCGAAATCACGGGACGACGGGTGGTGACGCGTATCCTGCCGGTGGAGTTCGAGCGGGCGGGGCGCGAATTGGCTCAGGCGCTGCGAAGTTCCGATCCCGAGTTGGTGATTTGTCTCGGGCTGGCGGCAAATCGCGCGGCGATTTCCTTCGAACGCATTGCGATCAATCTCGACGACGCGCGTGTCCCGGACAACGCCGGGAACCAGCCGGTGGACCGTCCGATCATCGTCCGTGGCCCGGCTGCCTGCTGGAGCACCTTGCCAGTGAAGGCGATGCGTGCGGCGGTGCAGGCGGCAGGGTATCCGGCGGAGCTTTCGCAGTCGGCCGGCACGTTTGTCTGCAATCATGTTTTCTACCGGTTGATGCGGCTGCTGGCCCGTCGGTCCGGCTGCCGCGGCGGCTTCGTGCATGTGCCGCCGGAGCGTGCCGGTTTCGATGTCGGCGCGATGGCCGCGGCGATCGAAATCGCGGTGGCGACGGCGTTGGCGCATCCGCGGGACATTGCCGTGCCCGGCGGGACGGTATCCTGATTCAGGATACGTTTTTATTCTGAATACCGCAGTTTCACCACCGAGGTCGCAGAGATCCCCGAGTGAGATTCAGGTAAACCCAGATTATTCTTACCGCCCTTCTTTGCGTGCTTTGCGGCCTTTGCGTTAAACCTCAATTGCGGAACATCGGTTTATCCGCCGCGCTGCGTCGGGTCAGCGCGATGATGACGAGTCCGGCGACGACAAAGAAGATTGAGTAAAAGGTGCCGCGGGAAAGGCCGAGAATAAGGGCCGCGTCGGGTTCGCGAAACAGTTCGCCGATGGTGCGGGCGAGCGCGTAGCCGATCAAAAATTCGCCGGTGAGTCGACCGGGGTGGAGGCGCGTGACCGGTGTGCGCCAGAAACGCCAGGCGGTGAAGACGAGCAGCAGCAGGCCTTCGAGGCCGGCCTGATAAAGCTGCGACGGATGGCGTGGCGCGATGGCGGCGAGCGGAGTGCCCGGCGGTTCACTGGCGGGAAAGATCACCGCCCACGGCACGTCGCTGACTTTACCCCACAATTCGCCTTTGATGAAGTTGGCCACCCGCACGAGCAGCAGGCCGGGCGGCGTGGCGGTGACGACGGCATCGGCCAGGTTCCAGAACGGCACGCGGTGGCGCCGCGCGAACCATGCCATGGCGACGGCAACGCCGACGAATCCGCCATGCGAGGCCATGCCGCCGTGCCAGACCTTGAGGACCTCCAGCGGTGCACGCACGAAGACGGAGGGATCGTAGAGCACGAAGTAACCGAGGCGACCGCCGAGCACGACTCCGAGCACGAGTGCCGTCATGAGATCGGCGACGGCGATGGGCGGAAGGCGCAGGCGCTCGGTCTTGGCGGCGTGATACAGAATCCAGGCGCCGAGGGCGAAACCGAGCAGGTAGCCGAGGCCGTAGTAGCGAATGCCGACGTTTTCGGAAAACTGGATGAGAAACGGATTCAGGTCATGCACCCAGTGGCTGGGCGCGGCGGTGTTCGGCTCCATGGCAAAAGGGAAAATGGCCCGCGGTCAGGACGCCGGCGGAAACGGTGCGATGTTTCCGCCGGGCGGATCGTCGTCGCGTTTGTCGGTCTTTGGCGCGACTGAAGGCGTCGGGCGTTTGGGCCGTGATTGTTTTTTCAGGCGGGCGCGGGCGAGTTCACGCATGTCGACGGCGACGTCGTCCTTCTCAAAAATTTCGCGACCGATGAGGTGTTCCATCACATCCTCCATCGTGAGCACGCCGGCGGTGGAGCCGAATTCGTCGACCACGACCAGCAGTTGCTGATGCACCTTGAGAAATTCCTGCAAGGCCTGCGCGGCGGTGGCGGTCTCGGGAATGAAATGCACCTCGTGCATGTGGCTCGCGATGAGGTCGGCTTCCTGGTCGTCGGCGACAGCCTTGAGCAGATCGCGTCGACGCACGAGTCCGACGATGTCGTCGAGACTTTCTGAATACACCGGAATGCGCGCGAACGGGATGTTGGGAAACGCGTCGAACACTTCGCCCACGGTCTGGTTGCGCTGCAGCGCGGTGACGACGGTGCGCGGGGTCATGATCTCGCTGACGCGGATATCGTCGAGCGAGAGGGCGTTGGCGATGATGCTCGATTCGCTTTGGGTCAGCGAACCATCGAGGGCGCCGCGTTCGGCCAGCAGGATGATTTCCTCGTCGGACTCGGTGCGTTCAGGCGGACTGGTGATGACCAGACGCACGATGATGTTGCACAGATACGTGATGGGGCGCAGGGCGTTGCGCATCCCGAGGAGCGGATAGACGACGTGCGGCTGCAGGGTGCGGCGATAGACGACACCGAGGTTTTTCGGAATGACCTCCGAGAAGAAGAGAATGGCGAACGTCATCAACGCCGAGACGATGGCGAGCGAGGTCTGGCCGAAGAGTTTGATCGCCAGACCGCCGATGATGATCGAGCCGAGGGTGTTGGCGATGGTGTTGAGGGTGAGGATGGTGGAGATGGTTTCCTCCAACCCGGTGCGCAGTTGCTCCAGAATCAGTCCGCGTTT
>CBINJL010000455.1:0-3428 GCA_966250925.1 uncultured Opitutus sp.
GCGGCCGCGTGCGCGTCATCCGCATGCCCTGCGGCGGAGACGCCTTCATCCCGAAGGAGTATCTGCACGAGTATCTGATGGAGTGGTGTGAAAACACGCTTCGTTTCATCAAGCGCCACAAGCTCAATTATCAATTCATCAACAGTCATTACTGGGACGCAGGCGTGGCCGGCCAGCGACTGGCCGATGCGCTCAAGGTCGCCCACGTGCACACACCGCATTCGCTCGGCATGTGGAAGAAGACGCAGATGGAGACGGATTATCCGGAAAAGAAATCCGACTTCGAAAAGGAGTTCAATTTCACCGAACGCATCCGCCAGGAAACGATCCTCTACAACAACTGCGACATCGTGCTCGCGACCACGCCGCCGCAGCACGACATGGTGATCAAAGACTACGGCGTGCCCCGCGGCCGGGTGGCGATGATCCCGCCGGGTTATGACGACAACCGGTTCTTCCCGGTCAGCGAAGCGACACGCGCCGTCATCCGCGATCGCCTCGGTTTCAAGAAACCCACCGTAGTCGCGCTCGGCCGCCTCGCCACCAACAAGGGTTACGATCTGCTCGTCGAGGCCTTCGCCATCACCGCCAAACGCGTGCCGGACGCCCAGCTCCGCCTCGCCGTCGGCGGCAAGAAAATGGACAAGCACGAGCGTAAGATTCTCAACGAGATCAAGGCGCAGGTGAAGAAGCACGGTTTGGAAAAACGGGTGAAGTTCGGCTCCTTCATCAAGGACGAGGATCTGCCCGACTACTATCGCGCCGCTGACCTCTTCGTGCTGTCGAGCCGCTACGAACCGTTCGGCATGACCGCCATCGAGGCGATGGCCTGCGGCACACCCACCGTCGTCACGGTTCATGGCGGACTCTATCGCGCGGTGAGCTACGGACGCCACGCGCTCTATGCCGACACCTTCGATGCCGAAGACCTCGGCATCACCATGATGAAGCCGCTCAACTATTCCAAACTGCGCAACCGCATGAAGCGCATGGGCGCGCACAAGGCCCGCAGTCTCTTCACCTGGACCGGCATCGCCCAGCAACTCATCGGCCTCGTCGAAGGCCGCCCGAGTCCGCACAAGATCGACGAGGACGACTGGGACGAACCGTGGCACGACGGCGATTGATCGCCGCGCTTCGTCGCTGATTTTTTAGATTCCGGCCGCGGTCACTCCGCGGCCGTTTTGTCCTATGTTCCGTAATTGATGTTTAACGCAAAGACCACAGAGGCCACAGAGTGAGATGCCGCCAAACTCACCTTGCCCCGAGGTTCACACACGGGGTGAGCTCCCGTGGAGTTGTTGCCATTTCGTTAATGCCTTTCTCTGCGTGCTTTGCGCATCTCCGCGCTCTTTGCGTTAAATATCAACCGCGGAATTAAGGATCAATACACCGTCACACCGACGCGGCAGCGAGAATACGCACAAGGCATAACCTGACCGCGCAGCGCTGCTAGTTGGGCTCGTCGCGGCGTTCGGGGCGCAGGGCCGCCCAGCGGGCGAGACGATCCGCAATGCGCGCTTCGAGACCGTTGGGCGACGGCGTGTAAAGCGTGAGCGGTTTCTCCAGGTAATGCTGCGGCGCGATGCCTTCCGGGAAGTCGTGCGAATACAGGTAACCCTTGCCGTGGCCGGCGCGTTTGCTGGCCTGCCCGCCTTTGTCGCGCAGGTGGAGCGGCACCGCCTGCACGGGCGCGGATTTCAGCGCGGCTTTCGCCGCCGCCAGCGCCAGCGTGGTGGAGTTGCTTTTCGGGGCGCAGGCGATGTGCAGCGTGGCGTGCGCCAGAGTGAGTTCGGCTTCGGGCAGACCGATGAAATCCACCGCCTGTTGCGCCGCCACCGCCAGCGGCAGCGCAAACGGATCGGCCAGGCCGATGTCTTCGCTGGCCAGAATCACCAGTCGCCGCGCGACGAAACGCGGGTCCTCGCCGCCGACCAGCATCTTCGCCAGCCAATACATCGCCGCATCGGGATCGCCGCCACGGCAGCTTTTGATAAAAGCGGAAATCGTGTCGTAATGCTCATCCTCGTTGGCGTCGTAACGGATGCGCCGCTCGCGCGCGAACGACTCCAGTTCGGCCGCCTCGATCGTCGTCTTGCCGTCGAGACTCAGCGCAATGACTTCGAGCGCATTGAGCGCCCGCCGCAAATCGCCGTCGCACAGCACCGCCAGATCGGCCAGCACGTCGTCCGCGGCACTGATGCCGCGTTCACCGAGTCCGCGTTCGGTGTCAGTCAACGCCCTCCGCAACACCGTCGCCACCGCCGCAGTCGACAACGGTTCGAGGCGGAAGAGATGACTGCGCGAAAGCAGTGGCGGGTTCACGTAGAAGCCCGGGTTGTGCGTGGTCGCGCCGATCAGCCGGACGTTGCCTTCCTCCACATCGGGCAGCAGCAGGTCCTGCTGGGCCTTGTTGAAGCGGTGCAGCTCGTCGATGAAGAGCAGCGTGCGCGCCTCCGGCATGCGTCGCGCCAGCGCGAGGATTTCGCGCAGCTCGGCCACGTTGGACATCACCGCATTGATGCGCACGAAACGACTGCCGGTTTCGCGGGCAATGACTTCGGCAAAACTCGTCTTGCCGCATCCCGGCGGACCGTAAAACAGCAGGCTGCCGAAGCGATCGGTTGCGATCAGCCGCGGCAACAGACTGCCCTCGCGGGTAAGATGCTCCTGCCCCACGATCTCCGCCAAGGCTTGCGGCCGCATGCGCGCTGCAAGCGGCTGATGCGCGGCGGGTGATGACGACGCCCGCTCGACGCCGGCCCCTGCGGACGGCTCCGGGGCGTCGTTGCCAAAAAGATCGGATTGGTCGGGTGCGGCCATGCAGTTCTGAAAATGAATGAAAGTGGGACTAAAATGAAAGAACGCCTTTGCCCAATCCGTTACAGGGGACATGCCCGTCGAGCCCACTCTCGGACACCGCGCCCCGCTGCTTTGGATTGTGCTGCCCTTTGCCGCCGGCATTGCCTGCGCCCACGCCTGGCCGTCGTCGGCCCCCGCCGGGCTGCTGCCGGTGGCGGCCGCAGTGGTGGGACTCGGCGTGATCGTCGCCTTGTGCTGCCGTCGGCATGATTCCGCCCTGGTGCTCATGCTGCTCGGCGTCGCGCTGGCCGGCATGCTACGCCATGAAATCCAGCGCAACCGCCTGCCGGACTGGAACAGTCTTCCTGCCCGCGAAGCGGAAATCACGGTCGAAGCGGTGCGGGTCTTTCGTCAGGGCGGTGGCGAGGAACCGTGCAGCCTCGTCGCGCGCATCGTCACCGCCGCGCCACATCTGGCCGATCTGCAGGGACAACGGTTCTACATCCGCGCCTGGCGTAATGAAATTTCAACTACAATCGAACGCGGCTCTATCCTGCGCCTGCGCGGTCTGCTGGAACCACTACCGCGCCGCCCCGAGGGCGACGCGTTTCTCGCCTGGCTGGCAG
>CBINJL010000456.1:0-3428 GCA_966250925.1 uncultured Opitutus sp.
CCTCCGGCTTGCGGTAGTCGGGAATCATCTCGATCAGCGCCCGCAGGTCGCGGGACTCATCAGCCAAGTCGTCGAGCACCTTGCCGGGGTGGAGATGGATTTTTACGTGAGCGGCGGCCATGGCGGTCAGATAATGTCTTCGACGGCAGTCAGGCTGATTCCGCGGGTGATGAGGTCCGGGCCGATGCTCCAGTCGATTTCGGTGGTGAGCCGCCACACGCCTTTGGGCGATGAGACGACGAGGTCGGTATTGTCGGCAAAGGCAGTGCGCACGCCCGGCCAGAGTGTGAGCGTGGCCGCCCCGGCGCCGTCGCTGTTGGCATCGGCCATCACCATGCAGAGCTGGCGGCTCGATGAGGTGCCGATCTGGACCCAGTCACCCGCACGGAGGACGCCCGTTTGGCTGGGGGTCCAGCCATCGGTATCGATGTCGTAGCCGGTTTGGGAGGCGCCCGCGATTTTCGGGGTGCCAGTGCCCACGCCGCGGGGCGTCTTGTAGGCGGTATCGCCGAGGTAGAAGGTGCCGACAGAGCCGCGCAGGGAGACCAGACCGGCAAACCAAACCGCCGCATCGTCGCGCCGCTGCGCCCGCAGCTCCCACGACATCATCCAAGCCTCGCCGGGCTGCTCATGCACCTGCGCCACGAAGGTATCCGGTGACATGTTGACCAGCGAGGCTTTTAGCGGCTGGATGCGCACGCTGCGCACGCAGTTGGTCGGGAGAGTGATGGGAAAGGAAATTGCCATGGCTCAGACGGGGGCGATGAGGCTGCGGGCCGAGCGATCGACGAGGGAACCGAAGCTGCGGTGCTCCACGCTGGCGTTGACCGCCGCGAGCGCGTTCCACAAGCGGGTGATGGCGGCTTGGTCTGCCCCCTTGGCGTCGATGAATACGGTGGGGCCGCCGCCGCCATTCCCCATCATCTTGGCGGTGCGCTCGGCAGGGATGATGGTGCCGGAGCGGCCGGGCATGAACATCTCGTCCCCTTTCTCGTTGATCATGTAGAGGTGGCCCGCCTGCACCGGTCCGCCCGCAGCCTTACCGCCCCCGAAGATCCCGCCGAGGATGGAGCCGAGGCCGGCGGTGGGGAGAGCGGCCCAACCGGTAGTGCCGCCAAAGATAGCGTTGAGCATCGGATTGATAACCGCGAGCCGGGCGGTGATTTCGAGGACGGAACGCGCCACGATATCAGCCAGCCCGCCGAAGACGTTTTCGCCGGTGATCAGGATTTCGGCGAGCGCCTGGCTGCCACGGTCGGAAACGTCGTTCCACATACCATCCATGGCTCGCTTGAACTCTTCACTTTGCTTCGTGACTTGTTCGGTGGTTTTACCGAATGAGCCAAAGAATAGGTTCAGTCGTTGTTCAACATCCAGTGCGATAAGTTTATCCAGTTCAACGCTCGCGATCTGCAATGCCCTGGTAAAGGTTTCCGTGTCGATCACACCCTGTTTGAATAGGTGGTGGAGTTTATCTACCGTCGCGCTGTAACGCTCGGTTGGCGTCATCACGCTATCTCGGATTGCGTTCCCTTGCTCGACTAGTTTCTGGCGATGTTCTTCTGCCAGCAGGATTCCAGCGTGGTGCCATTTCTCCAGATTCTGCACGAGATCGACGCTCTCTTCGACCGCATCGCTGGTTTCCGCAGCGATGCTCTTCTCAATCTTATGTTGTTCGTGGCCGAGTTCGCCGATAGCGTCGGAGATTATTAGTATCTGACGTTGGGTTTCCTTTAGGGCGGCATCGGTCGTGCCCAGTTGTAGCCGGATAGCTTCGGCGCCAATGGCGGGGCCAATCGCATCCTCCAGGCTCTTGAGTGACCGTTGAAGCGCTTCTCGACGCTGCAATAGTTGGGCTTCCTTTTCACCCAACCTGACCATGTTATCGAGCTGGGTTTGCACGTCGGCGGCGATGGCCGATTTTTTCCCTTCAAGAGTCAGCGAGTCGAAATTAATGGTCTTCGCACGATCTGCGATCGACTTCAGAACCTCGTCAAAACTCCGTAGATCTTGCGCGGCCGCCTTGCCTGCTTTTCCAGCGTTATCGAGCTGAATCATGAGTGTCCCAACGGCCAGAGCTGCACCAGCGATCGCACCCGCTGGCCCTAAAATACCGAGTAGTTGTGAGCCCTGTTGGGAAAACGCGACGAGGGCGTTTTGCCCGGCCGCAACTTGCACCGCGAAATCCTGCAACTGGTAGCCGCTTTGCTGCATTACTACGCCAAAGCGAGCCGCCGCTTTGCTCCCCGCTTGTTGCGCGTTCGTTAGGTTGGAGGTATAGCTCGCGGCCTGCGCCATGCCCCGATTGATATTGCTCGTGGTCGACTTCGTAAGTTTGTCGACCCGCATCAACTCACTGACATATTGCTTGATATACAGCGTGAGCTGGGCGTGAAGGTCGGCGATTTGCTTCTTGCTTGCCATGGCGAGGGATCAGGCAGCGCGTTTGATGCGGCGCAGTTTGCGCATTTGGTTGAGGTGTTCGCGATGCAGGCCGGTCGCGATGCCGGCCGAGAGATTGTTCAGCAGGCTGGGGGTGGCGGCGGCCACGCCGGGACGCATGAAGGGGCGGGCCAGCACGAAGGCCGCGGCGGCGCCTTTGCCTTGGCGCAGGTTGGTGCCCTTGGCCCGGCTGAAGCCGATGCGGCCATCGGCACCGGCGGCGAGACGGTGGCCAAACTCGACGAGGTGCGCGTAGTTGGCCGGGCGGTCTGAGCCGCGCAGGCTTTTGCCACCACGCACGATGCGCTTGCCGCCATAGAACCGGTCTTTGCTCGGCCCCACCACCAGCACCGCCTTTTGCGAAGGGTAGGTGCGCACGGTTGCGGCGATGCTTTTGCGCAGCGCACCCGTGCGCACCGGGGTGCGCGCTTTAATCGCCTGCACCATCGGTTGCGCGGCCTTCTCCAGGGCGGTCGACGCGACCCGCATCGCCACCGTCGCCGGCAGGTCGGCGAGCGCCTGCGCGAACGCGTCGACCTGAGACAGGTCGAGATCGATGGCGAGGCGGCTGCGGTTTCTGGGCATCGGTGGCGGGAGGGGGCGGGTTGGTGCGAATCTGGGCGACGGCGGAGAGGGCGGCGTGGAGCTGCTGGGCAATGGGAACCTCCTCCTCGGGCTCGCGCTCCGGCATGAAGTCAGCGAGGGAAAATGGCCCGGTGCGTTTGGGGTCGCGATGGCAGTTGGCGACCACCATCGCGAGCATCGCAAAGGGCTCCCAGCGGCGGCGCTCCTGGTTGCGCCACTGCTCGATCAGGAGTTCCGTATCAGTCGGGTCTTGGGCAAGGAACTGTGCCTCGGTCAGGCCGAGGACTTGGTGCGCGAACGCTTGCTTGCGGCGGAAGCTGAATCCTCGGCTTTTTTTTTCGGGACCACCAATTCGTTGAACCCGGCAAGCACTTTGCCAAAGGCGGCCATGATCTCCGCCA
>CBINJL010000457.1:0-3394 GCA_966250925.1 uncultured Opitutus sp.
GCAGCAAGAACAACTCAAGCGATTTCGCGAGGCGTTCTCCGCCGAGGGAGCGATTGAGTTTGGAGAGAAGGCGGTCGCTTTTCTTGGCGGACATGGAGCGAAAAAATCAGGGGTGAAGGGCGGCGATTTCGAGCGCGGCGGCGAGAAGCTCTTCGCGGCTGGCGGCGTCGAGCGCGGACCAGCCGAGCAACGACGCATGTTGAAAGGCCTGACGGCGGCCGATGCGAGCGTTGAGCGGCGGCAGGCCGATTTGTTCGGCGAGGGTTTCGACACCCTGACCGAGCACGGTGTTGCGTTGCACCTGATTAAAGAGCAGGCGGGCGGGGCGGCCGGAAGGCAGGTATTTTTGAATGACTGCAACCGTGTCCTGCGACGTCCATAGATCGGCCGGAGACGGCGACGTGACCAGCAGGGCGCAGTCGGATTCCGCGAGCGAGCGATGCAGCAACTCGGAGTCGAGGCGCGGGGGCGTGTCGATGACGATGAGGCGATGATCGCCGCCGGGCGTGGCGAGTTCGAGTTCGCCGGTTTCCTTGATCCAGCGGGTGGCGGTGGCCTGCGGATCGCGGTCGATCAGACCGACACGATGGCCCGCTTTTTGAAAGGCGGTGCCGAGGAGGACGGCCATGGTGGTCTTGCCGGCGCCGCCCTTGCCGTTGCAAAGGGTGATTTTCAAAATAGATCGAAGCGGAAGCGGGGAATGGAATCGTGAAAGCAGCCCAGGCGAGAGAAGCGAGCTGGCCGCGACGGACACAAAAAACCCCCGGGAGACTCCCGGGGGCTAAGTGATGGGTGCGTCAGGCGGACGCGGCTTCAACCGGAGCAGGGGCGGCCGGTTCGCGCTTGTCGGAAGCGAGCACGATCACGAAGGTGATCAGCGGCGTGAAGATGAAGGAGAGCACGAGGTAGGCCCAGAAGCCGAACTTGCGGTTGCGGCCGAAGTAGGCAACCAGCAGCGAGAGGAGGAGGTAGATGACGAAGCCAGGGATCATGATGGGTGAGGGTTGGGTTGAAGTTGCGGGCAGGAACGATCAGGAAGACGGACGGAGTTTGGACTCGGCCGCGTCGGAAAAGGAATCGAGTTTGTCGTCCACCTTGTTGGCGATCGCGACGACCTTGGATTTGCCGGTTTCGAATTCCTTCACAAAGGCGTCGCGGGTGGCGGCGCAATCGAAGGTGAGGAACGTGCCGCCGGACTCGTAGTGCTGCACGAACACCTTGCCGACGGCGTAGGTGATGGCGCCGGAAAGCACGGGCAGGGTGGCGATGCCGAAGAGGGTGCCGAAACCGGGAATCAGTTTGGCGAAGCTGCCGGCCACGCTGGCGGCGGCGGCGGTGGCGCCGAGACCGCCGAGCAGCGAGAAGACGATGGACTTGCAGCGGTTCTCGGAAAACTCGACGCCGTAGACCTTGGAAATTTCGCTCAGCATCTTGATCTGCACGCCGGTGATGGCGGCGAGATCGGCGAGGGGCACGGGAATCAGGCCGGCGCCCATGGACCAGGCCACGTATTTGTTGGCGATCGTCTCGGCCTCAGCCTGTTTCGAAGTCGCGATGGATTCAGTCGTCATGATGGTCTCCCTGATGATGTTGGGGTGAAGTGCGGACGTTCAGCACGATTGCGTTTGGTGGTGCGAACGGGCAAGGGCAAACTTGCACACCGACAACTAACTTACGCGTTTCTGTCGTTTCGTTAGCCAATCCTCGGAGGAATGTTACGAATCCTTTTCAGGCGGCAACCTGAGGGATTTTCCTCGACCATCATTTTTGCTTCGCCAGCGGTTTGCGGCCTTGTTGCTGTGAGCGCGATGTCCGCTTCAACATCGTTTGGTGCCGCGCCGGTATGTGCTTCCCGGGGCGGCTGGGCCCGGCGTTTGGCCGCGGCCGCTACGCGCCCTGATCGTGGCGTGACCCACTATTTTTCGGACGGCACCCGCCGTTTTCATTCCTATGCCGAGTTGCAGTCGCAGGCCGCGGCGCTGGCCGGCGGGTTGCGTCGTGCGGGCGTCGCTTCCGACACGCCGGTAATCCTGCAACTGGCGGCGAGCGACGAGTTCGCCGTCGCGTTCTGGGCGTGCATGATCGGTGGATACATTGCGGTGCCAGTCCTGCGCCCGCCGACTTATGCGCAGGATGGCAACGTGCGCCGCAAGGTGCTGCTGGCCTGTGAAAGTCTCGCGGCCGCCGATGCTGTGGTGCTGCTCGCGGCGGAGGATCGCGGTGCGTTTGCCGCGGTGGCCGCGGAAGCGGGGCTCTCGCCGCGGATTCTGACTTGGGACGAAGTAGCGACCGCGGAACCGGTGATGGCGATCGATTCGCAACCTGAACGTGTTGCATTGATGCTGTTCACTTCGGGCAGCACGGGAGCGGGCAAGGGTGTGCCGTTGACCGAGGGCAACCTCCTCGCGATGTCGGCCGGAACCATCGCGATGAACGGCTTCGACGAAAACGACGTCGCGCTCAACTGGATGGCGGCCGACCACGTCGGCGCGGTGGTGTTTCTCGGCCTGGTGCCGGTCGATGCGGGCTGCAGTCAGGTGCAGGTCGCGACCGAATGGATTCTGCAGCAACCGACGCGCTGGCTCGACCTCATTTCCAATCACCGGGCGTCGATTTCATGGGCGCCGAATTTCGCCTTTTCGCTCGTGCTCGAAAACGAACAGGCGGTGCGGCAGGGGAACTGGGATCTCTCGTCGATGCGTTTCCTGGTCAACGCCGGCGAACCGATCGTGGCGCGCACGGCCCGACGTTTTCTCAGTGTGATGGAATCGCGCGGCCTGCCGACCGATGCGCTCCGCCCGGCCTTCGGCATGTCGGAAACGTGTTCCGGCATCACGTGGTCGCGCGGGTTTACCCGCGATGGCACGAGCGACGATCAGCAGTTCGTGAGTCTCGGCCCGACCATTCCAGGCGCGGAAATGCGCATCGTCGACGCGGCAGGCAACGTGTTGCCCGCCGGCGAATCCGGGCGCCTGCAACTGCGCGGTCCGTCGGTCTTCAGCGGTTACCACGCGCGACCCGAGCTCAATGCGGAAGTGTTGCGCGACGGCTGGTTTACCACCGGTGACCTCGCCTACGCGAAGGACGGCGAGCTTTACATCACCGGTCGCGAAAAGGACGTGATCATTGTCAACGGCGCCAATTTCTACTCACACGAAATCGAAGGCATCGCTGAGGAGGTTGCTGGTGTGCGGACGTCCTTCACCGCTGCCTGCGGTGTGCGTCCGCAGACGGCGGAAACCGAACAACTCGCGTTGTTTTTTGTGCCCGATGTCGGCGTTGATCAGCAGGCCGTGGCCAAGGCGATTCGCGCCGCGGTGGCGCAGCGGGTCGGCGTGACGCCGCACTTTGTCGTGGCGCTGACCGAGGCCGACGTGCCCAAGACCGAGATCGG
>CBINJL010000458.1:0-3393 GCA_966250925.1 uncultured Opitutus sp.
ATCGATCTGAAAGGGCGGATGCGCGTCGAAGAGATTGGTGTAACAAAACCCCGGACTAATGAGTTGGCGCAGCAAATCGTGCGCACGTTCACCTTCGAAGAGTCGCGCCCAGAAATTGACCTTCCAAGCCAGGCTCCAGCCCGTGCCCTCATCGCCCCGGAGTTCGAGGGTCTTGCGGGCGGCCTGCGCCAGGTCCGGCGTGGTGAGCGGAGAAATCTGCGCGCTCGGATGCAGGGCGTAGAGATGCGAGATGTGGCGATGGCCGCGCTCCGGCGCTTCCAGATCCCAGTCGAATTGCCACTCCTGCAATTGCCCGGCTGCACCGATTTGAAACGGCGGCAGCCGCGCCGCGGTCTCCTCGACGGTGGCGCGAAACTCCGCATCCGTTTCGAGCACACGGGAAGCGTCCACCACCGCCGCGAAGAGATCGCGCAGGATGGCGTTGTCCATCGTCGGTCCTGCCGCGATGGATACACCGGCGTGATGCGCGTTTTCCGGCGAATTCGACGGTGCCGTCACGAGAAACCCCGTGCGCGGATCTTCCGTCAGCGTGGCGATGAAAAACTCCGCCGCTCCGCGCAGCACCGGATAGTCCGCGGCCAGCTTTTCCCGGTCGCCAGTAAAGCGGTAGCGATCCCACAGGTTCCGGCTCAGCCAGGCGCCGCCCATCGGCCACATGCCCCAAAGAGCGCCATCGATCGGCGCGCCGGCGCGCCACAAATCCGTGTTGTGATGCGTCACCCAACCCGGCGCATCGTAATGCACCTGCGCCACCCGCTGCCCTGCCTCGGCCAGATCGTGCAGCATGGCCGCGAGCGGTTCAACGCACTCGTCGAGCTGCGTCACCTGCGCCGGCCAGTAGTTCATCTCGGTATTGATGTTGATGGTGTATTTGCTGCCCCACGGCGCAAAGAGCTTGTCGTTCCACAACCCCTGTAGATTCGCCGGCTGGCCTCCCGCGCGCGACGACGCAATCAACAGGTAACGGGCGAAGTTGAAATACAACGCCGCCATCGCCGGATCGCGATCCGTCGCAAACGTCGCGATGCGCGCATCGGTCGTGCGGCCGGAAACCGTTTCGTCAGCGGCTGGCAGCGTGAGTTCGACCCGATCAAACAACGCCCGATGATCAGCGACATGGCGGCGCTTGATCTCCGCGTAGTCGCTCGCCGCCACCGCCGCCAGCGTGGCTTGGTTTTTCTCCCGCGGTTTTCCGCTCACGTCCCGCCAGTTCACGTAGTTCGTGCTCGCGGCCAGCACCATGGTGAGCGCATCCGCGTCGCGCACCTTGAGATAACCGTCACCAGGCAAAGTCCACCCGCCTTCCGGATGAACCGCGGCCTCGACTTCCCAAGTCAGCGCACCGTCGATGCCTTCGCTGGCGCGATTGCGCCCGGACATGCGCAGACCGCGCGGCCAGAACTCGCGATTGATCCCGGGATGCGGCGAATCGAAACGCAACGTGACGTCGATGCTGCCGGGACGATCCGCGGTGAGACGCACCACGATGACGTTGTCCGGATGACTGACAAAATGCTCCCGGGTGAAACGCACGCCGTCGACTTCGTAGCTCACCGTGGCGATCGCCTGCTGCAGATCGAGATGACGCTCGTAAGCGGTGACACGTTCATGGCCGGGAAAATCCAGCAGCAAATCACCGGTGGCCTGATAACTCATCTGCCGCATCGGATCGGCCATGAACGTTTCCTGCGTGAGCGCCTGCGCCTCCGCGTGGCGGTTCTGAAAAATCAGCTCACGGATCTTGGGCAACGCCGCCGCCGCACCTTCGCGCGTGGCATCGTAGGGTCCGCCCGCCCAGACCGTGTCGTCGTTGAGCGTGAGGCGTTCCGCCTCGGGACGACCGAGCACCAACACCCCGATGCGACCGTTGCCCAGCGGCAAACCTTCGGTCAACGGCTCGAAACGTCCGGGCTCGTCATAGCGCAGCACACGGGCGGCATCCGACCCGGTCGGCACCGCCGCGGACGCCGTCAGGATTCCAAACAAGCCGAGTGCTATCGTGACTCCGCGCAAAGCCGTTTTGCTCAATTTGCTCAAATTCGTCATGGTGCCCTCGGGGTTCGCGGCCCTGCGTCAACGCGACTCCGTGGCGAGCACGAAGCCCGGAATCAGAGTGGCACCGGGCGCCAGCGGGGCACGCACCGACAGGTTGGCCAGTTCCGCACCTGCTCCGGGCGCAACCGTCAACGTCGCTGTCCCGCTGCTGGTCGCGCCGCGGGCATTGGTCACCACGGCATGGTATTCTCCGGAATCAGTCGCGGCGACGGCGGCGATTTCCAGCACGGCACTGGTGGCGCCGTCAATGGCTTCGCCATTGTGCATCCACTGAATGGATACATCGGCGCCGCCATCGGCATCGATCCAGAATCCGGCCCGCTGGGCGGGCGCCACGATCAGGCTGCGCGGTTGCGTGGTGACCACCGGCGCTCCCGCCGACGTGAAGTGCCAGGAATCGAAACTAAAAAGCGGTTCACCGGCACCGCGAAACACCAGATAGAGGTCGTGCAGTCCGGTCGCGTTTTCCACCGTCGCCGCGGCCTCCGCCCACGCCTCGTCGCCCCCGGTCGCACTGATCGCACAGGTTCCGATCAACGGACCGTCGACACGATCGAGCCGCAGTTCGATGCTGCCGCCCGCGTTGGCCGCGGCGACCCGCGCGACAAAACCGCCGGCACCGGCGGCACCGAAATCCACGCCACGCACCCGCAACCAATCGCCGTCCTGCAAGGCGGTCACGTTCATGCCGCCATCCGCGTTCGGTGCGGTGGCGATGCCGGACTGGGCGTTGAACGTTTCGGCTTCGACACGTTGGTAAGGGTTAACCGCGTGCGCCTGAGTCACGCCGTCGCGCGTGTAGGTCACTTCGCGAATGCTGCCGTCAGCCGTGTGCGTGAGTTCCTCCACCGCGATGTTGCGGCGATAGACCGGCGGGATGCCTGCTTCGTTGGCGATGAAACGATTGTGGTAAACGTGATACCACGCGCCGTTCAGCTTAAACTCGGCCGCATGATTGTTGTTGTTGTTCACCGGCGGCTGGGCCGCGACCACACCACCGTAGGTGAATGGCCCGATCGCTGTTTCCGACGTCATATAATCGATCCGAATCCCGGCGCTGGGTTGGGTCGAATAGGTCAGGTAATAGGTGCCTTCGTGTTTGTGCATCCAAGCGGCTTCGAAGAACGCCGGTGCGCTGACTTTGATGGCTTCGCCCTGCACGCTGATCATGTCTTCGTTGAGGCGAATGATGCGGACGTTGTTCTCGCCGTTGCCGCCGAAGTAGAGATAGGCCTGACCGTCGTCGTCGATGAATACGGCTGGATCGAACACCCAGATGTTTTCCGCCGGAAGCACCCCGGGTGTGTTGGCGGTGAC
>CBINJL010000459.1:0-3385 GCA_966250925.1 uncultured Opitutus sp.
TTTAGAACTAAATTTCAATAATTTCTGAAATAATGAAAAGAAATGTCGTGGAATTAAGTGCGCTGGCGTTCCTAGACGGTCTGCTCTCGGCGTTGGTTCTGGCGATGGCGGCGGTCTCGATTTGGGCCGCATTTGAAGATCCACTCTCGTGGTCGCGGGCAGTCGGCGTGACCCTGTATGTCAGCCTGATCGCAGGGGTCTTCGGCTGGGTCGGGTGGACGCTCTTTGTTCTGCCAATGTCGGTGATTCCCAGAACGGAGCGTTGGCTCAGCCATCGACGTTTTGGCGAATTGATCTGGGCCGGTTTGGGCATCGTCGCGTATGCCGCGTTGGTGACATCGTGGGCAGGCGTTGGCACTTTAGCGGTGGCTTGGATTCCCGCCAGTATCGGAGCGTTGAGTGGATTTCACTACCGTCGCCTGGGGCGAAGGAGAAAGGCCGCGTCATGAAAATCGTGCTGGCCGGAGGTAGTGGTCATGTGGGCGCCGTGTTGCGCCGGGGATTGGCGAGGACCGGAAATGAAATCGTGGTGCTGAGTCGAGATCCGCAACCCTTGTCGGGAGCAAATCGGGTGGTGACGTGGGACGGTCGCACTCTGGGAGCTTGGGCAGCAGAATTGGACGGTGCCGAGGTGGTGATAAACCTCGCCGGACGCTCCGTGGACTGTCGCTACAGTGCACACAATTTGGCCATGATGCTGGCTTCGCGGCTCGAATCGACAACTGCGATTGGCGAGGCCATCGCCGCGGTGCAGCGTCCGCCGCGGGTTTGGCTACAAGCGGCCACCGCGACGATTTATGCGCATCGGTTTGACGCGGCCAACGATGAAACAACCGGAATGCTGGGCGGCAACGAACCCGGTGCGTCGCCAAAGTGGAACGCCAGCATCGCGATCGCACGCGCATGGGAACTGGCGTTGCAGCGGGCGGAGACGCCCCGCACGCGAAAAGTTATTTTGCGTTCGGCCATGGTGATGGCGCCGGATCGCGGCAGCGTTTTTGCCAAACTCGCGGGTTTGGCGCGATGCGGTTTGGGCGGAACGATCGGCAACGGCCAACAATACGTGTCGTGGATTCATGAATACGACTTCGTGGCGGCGATGCGGTTTTTGATCGCGCGGGACGACTTGGCCGGGCCGGTGAATATCGCGGCACCGCAGCCATTGCCGAACGTCGATTTTATGGCGGCACTGCGTCAGGCGGTCGGTCGACGGTGCGGAATGCCCACGCCGCGCTGGCTCCTCGAAGCCGGGTGTTGGCTGTTGAGAACGGAAAGTGAGCTCGTGCTCAAGAGCCGCCGGGTCGTGCCGACGACGCTGTTGAACGCCGGATTCGAGTTTCAGTATCCGACGTGGCCGGAAGCGGCGCGGGAGTTGGCCGCGCGGTGAGCTATGGGTCACAGCCGTAGCGCAGCGCCGCTTGACTCTGAACTTCACACCCAGAGCACGAAGATCGCTAAGATATTATTTTTCAGGTCTTCGCGATCTTCGTGTGAAACTCCGTTTGGAGGATTGTTGCCTCCCGCGAAACCGCGTTTACGGGGCCTCTTTCTTGGGTTTGCCGAAGCTGGAAGGTTTGCGGTCGCGGAGTTTTTCGCGGGCGGCGGTCCATTCGGTGTCGCTGATCTTGCCGTCGCCGTCGGTGTCGACGCCGGCCAGCATGCGCGGATCGCTGGCGGCGCGTTCGCGGAAGGCAGCATCGGCCTGGGCGCGTTCGGCGTCGTCGAGTTTGCCGTCCTGATTGGCATCAAACCGCTCCAACGCGCGATCGTGCATTTCGTCGCGTTTTTGGCGGAAGTCCTTGGCGGCTTCGCGGGCGGCGAGGCGTTCCTCGCGGTTGAGTTTGCCGTCGCCGTCGGCATCGAAGTGTTTGATGATGTCTTCCTTGGAAGGACGGGCGGAAGACGGGTCGGCCTCGTCGGCCTGAAGTTGGGTGGAGCTGAACACGCAGGCGGTCAGGGCGACCGCGGAGAGGAACCGTTTTGCGTTCATGGTTTTCGGGGGTTGAGATTGACCGATACTTGAAACAAGACGGTTGTGCGCCGGGTGGGTTACGCCCGCCCGTTTTCACATCTCCCGTCGCCGATGTTTCAAGTTACGTTCGCCGAGCAGGCCATGAGCGAGCTCAACAAGCTCGACAAACTCACGCAGTTGACCGCGATCGATCCGCTCAGTTCGCTGCGCCTGATCGATCTGGAGCGGCCGCGTGAGCCCCTGGGCAAGTTTTCCCGGGGTGGTCGCGATCTGTTTCGTCTGCGCAGCGGCGAGTTGCGTTTCTATTTCGAGCAGCGCGGCGAGGAGTCGCTGCATGTGCTCTACATCCTGCACGAACACTCGTTGGAGGACTTCCTGTTGCGCAACAATCTGCCGGTTTCCGAGCAGCAGTTGGTCGAGCAGCATTCGAAGTTCTGGAAGTATCTCGAATCGATCACCAAGCGCTGACGCCTCGCCTGCCACGCGCCCGCCGTCCCCGTCCCCATGACCGCTCTCCCGCCTCCGGATTCTCCCGCCAACTCCGAAACCGAGCGCGACGACGACCCGTTCTCGATCGAGAACGCCAGCCGCATCTATTTCCTGCCCAATCTGATGACGGCGGGCAACCTGTTCTGCGGGTTCGTCGCCTGCATCAAGTGCATCCAGGCGCACTATCTGATGCGCGGCACCGATCTGAACGTCATCACGGCCGGCGCGAGTGTGCTGTTCACCGAGGCGGTGTGGCTGATCTTCGGGGCGATGGCGTTTGATGCGCTCGACGGGCGGTTGGCCCGGATGGGCGGACGCGAGTCGTTGTTCGGCGGCGAGTTCGATTCGCTGGCCGATGTGATTTCGTTCGGCCTGGCGCCGGCGTTGATGACGTTTTTCCTCATCCTTTCGCCGACGCAGGGATTTCCCATTTTCCAGAAGATCGGCTGGTTCATCGGCTTCGTTTACCTGCTGTGCGCGGCGATCCGCCTGGCGCGGTTCAATGTCATCACCCACCCGCTGATCAACAGATCCGAGCAGCCCAAGACCAAGGACTTCGTCGGTCTCCCGGTGCCGGCGGCGGCGGGCTCGGTGGCGGCGCTGGTGCTGTTCCTGATCAATCTGGCCAAACACGATCGCGAGCTGCAGTCGTGGGCGCTGGCGTTGCCGCCGCTGCTGCTGTTGATCGCGGCGCTGATGGTCAGCCGCATTCCCTACCCCAGCGGCAAGCAGATCGATTTGCAGACCAAGACACCGCTGACCTCGTTCATCCTGTTTCTCGTGGTGGCGGGCGCGGTGGTGGCCTTCAAGGAAGTCGGCATGCTCGTCATCATGCTCGGCTACATTTTCTGGGGCATCGTGCGGGCGTTTCGCGATCGAAAGAAACCCGGGGAAAGCGTGTGAACAACCTGCGGGGTTTTGCCC
>CBINJL010000460.1:0-3369 GCA_966250925.1 uncultured Opitutus sp.
GGCCGTCCATGCCGTCGAGGTCGATGAACGCACCGAAGTCGGTGATGTTCTTGACCACGCCCTTGCGGACCTGACCCGGCTCGATCGACTCGAGGAGCTCGCGGCGTTTGTTGGCGCGCTGCTCTTCGATGAGCTCGCGGCGGGAGAGAACGATGTTCTTCCGCTCCAGGTTGATCTTGAGGACCTTGAAGTCGTAGGTCTGGCCCACGTATTGGTCCAAATTCTTCGGTGGCTGCACGTCGATGTGTGAGGCCGGCAGGAAGGCGTCGACGCCGATCGAAACGATCAGGCCGCCCTTGACCTTGGAACGCACGCGGCCGGAAGCCACAGTGCCTTCGGGGAACTTGGTGAGGATGTTCTCCCAGTTCTTCTTCTGCTGAGCCTTGTCGTAGGAGACGACGGGGTTGCCCTCCTTGTCCTCGACTTTTTCGACCAGCACCTCGATCGGGGAACCGACCTGGAGGTCGCCGAGATCGATGAACTCGTGCGCCGGGATGACGCCTTCAGCTTTGCCGCCGATGTCGACGATGACTTCGTTCTGGCGGATTTCGGTGATGATACCCTCGACGATCGAACCTTCGGTATTGAGGCTGAAGTTCGACTCCGCGAGGAGTTCTTCCATGATGGAACTCATTTTATGGGACGGATTTCCGCGACTCGCTCCACGGTCTGGGTCATCCGGGTTGCTCCGCCGAAGCGGAACGTGGGTTGATGGTTTATACTGACAGAAAGTCGGTCGGCGGGAGCATCGCGGCGGATCGCCGATCGAACAAAGGAACGGCCGCGAACGGTCAGAATCGCCAGAAATCCCACCGTAGCGCAAGCCGTAAGTATGGCTCCCATACGCCCTGATTCTGCCCCGCCCACGGCGCGGCATGGGCATTCTGCTTGAAGGCCATCGTGATGCCTCCAGCGTGGGTCGCGCTTCCCGAGCCGCCGCGCCCGACTCAATCCCCTTCTCGGCGGCGGCCTACCGGCCGGCCCTGCTTCCTGGCCTGACTCCCGCTCCTCATGTCCTTACGCTTCATCCTGCCGGCCTTCGTCGCCTTGAGCCTGACGCTGCCGGCCTCCGCTCAACCCTCCTCACCGCCCGGCTTTTGGCAGGGTTTTCAACTTTCCACCGAAGCTTCCGGCGCCTGGGTGGAAAATCTGAGCCGCTCCTCCAACCCGCTCGATATGCGCGAGGCCACCGTCTACGACCTCGGGCTCGACGCCACCCGCACCCGCCAAATCGCGCGCGACTGGCTGGTGAGTTATGGTGCCGAAGCGAACGGATTCCTGGTGCCGGACTACAGCCGCAACAACCTGTTCACCTACGCTGCCAACGCCCGCCTGCAGCGCAAATTCGGCCTCGGTCCCTACGCCCCGAGCCTCGCCGGGCAGGTTTCCTACGGACGGACCGAGGCGCGCATTGACGGTCAGGACGGCGGGACGTTGTCCGGTGGTTTTAGTTTCGCGAAGCGTCTTCATCCCGCCTTTCAAATCTCCCTCGATGCCACCTGGCTGCGCCACTACGCCGAACACGCGACCTTCGATCTCAGTCAACGCACCTACACGATCGAAGCCGCGTGGGACATCTCGGACCGCTGGCGCCTGACCGCCTCGGCCGGCCTGCTTGAAGGCGATATCGTGGCCACCGCCGGTCCCGCGGTCTGGGCCCGTGCCCTCTCCGGCGGACTCGGCCCGGCAATCGCCGATTACTACAACCGCACCCCGTGGAAAATCACCGATGCCTACGGTCCGGGCTGGGTTTCGTATTCGGTCAAAGCCGATGTCGACCTGTGGGCGGCCTCACTGAGTTATGCGTTCTCGGAACGCACCACGCTCGACCTCCGCCTGCGCAGCGCCTACGCGGTCAACATCGTCAACGTGCGTTACCTGCAACGGCATTGGGGCGCCGCCATCGTCCACCGCTTCTGATGCCCTCTCCCGCTTTTCTCGATCGCGTCCTGGTATTCGGTCTCCTGCTTTTGAGCGGCGCCGGACTCTCCGCCGCCGAATTCACCTGCACGCTCACCTCCGCCAAGGAAGCCGAGCCCGTGGCCGATGCCGCAGTTGCGTTGATTCCCCTCGACACCGCTCCCCCTCCGCCAGCGCCGGACCGGCAGACCGAAATCACGCAGCAGGATCAGGAGTTCTTTAACTACGTCACCATCGTGCAGGCCGGAAGTGACATTGCCTTCCCCAATCGCGACAACGTGCAGCACCACGTGTATTCGCTGTCACGGGCCAAGAAGTTCGAACTGCCGCTCTACGATCCCGGACAGCGGGAAACGATGGTCTTCGAAACTGCCGGCGAAGTCGTGATCGGCTGCAACATCCATGACTGGATGATCGCCTACATCGTAGTCGTGCCCACGCCGTGGTTTGCCCGCAGCGGTGCGGACGGCACCGTCGCCATCAACGCCCCCGCCGGCCGCTACCGGCTGGAAATCTGGCATCCGCGTATCAAGAAAACCATTACGCAGGAAATCACGTTGACGGATTCCACGCCCACCGGCCGGAGCGAATCAATCGCCCTCAAGCCGGATCGCCGCATTCGTCGGGGCGGCGGGGGCATCTCCGGCGGCTATCGCTGATCGTGCCGTTGCCCCGCCTTCGCATCCGCCGCTTCAGCACGCGCCTGCTTTTGCTGGTGCTGGGGCTTCTCGCCGTCGCACTGCTGAGCACCTACGTCCTCGTCTCGCGCGCCAACCGCACCAACGCGATCAATCACATCGAGGAACGCCTGGCGGCCGACGTGAAGGTGTTCTGGGCCGCGGTCGACTTCCGCACCCGATTCTTCAGCGAAGGCGCCGCGGTCGTGAGCAAGGACTGGCCCATTCGCACGCTCTATCTCCAGCCGGAACTCGATCTGCGCACCCTGCGTTCGGTGCTGCACAGCTACGCGGGTCGTCTCAACGCACCCATCTTCGCCGCCTTCGACGAAACCGGCGCCTTGCTCGCCAACGTCGACGACCGACTCGTCGAAGAGGATTGCGAGCCTTTCCGGCGTCTGATCGAGGCGGCCGACGAAAATGGCTGGGATCGCAACAGCGCGTTCGGCCGACTGGAGAACGGCCTTGATGCCCTGATCGTGGTGCCGCTCTACGCGCCCGAACCGAATGTCATCGGCTGGCTCGGCATCGCCTTTCCCATCGACGACGCCTTTGCCGATGACCTCAAAGCCACGACGCAAACCGAAGTGACCTTCGCTGTCGGCGGACACGCCCTGGCAACCACGCTCCCGGCAACACTTGCCCGCCAGGCGGCGACACAAGCGGCCACCGTCAGGGCCGATCGCCAAGCCCAGCTCACCGAACTGGACGGCGAAGCATTTGTCACGCTGCACGCGCCGTTGCCTTTGCTCGGCGACACGCCGGCCCGGAT
>CBINJL010000461.1:0-3350 GCA_966250925.1 uncultured Opitutus sp.
CGTTGGGCGCGGCGGTGAACAATCCGTTTGGTTATCCGCCGCATTGGGTGCAGACGCCGGAAATGTCGGGGCATCGGCGCTGGTTTTATCCGCATCAAAATCCGTCCGGTTACTGGTGGCAGGGCGAAAACGCGAAACTGGGTTCGCTGGCGGCGGCGGTGTGGAGTCTGCCGGACGCCGGTGCGGCGGAAGTCGCGCCGTTGCGGGTGAATGCCGCGCGCTGGGTCGATTGGATTCTCGGCGCGAATCCGTTTGATGTCTGCATGCTGCAGGGGCACGGGCGCAACAATCCCGCCTACGAAGACGGCGCCTTCAACGCGCCCGGCGGCGTGTGCAACGGCATCACGGCCGGCTTCGACGACGAGGACGACATCGCGTTTCAACCGTTGCCGCAGAACAACGATCCGGCGCAACGCTGGCGCTGGGGCGAGCAGTGGCTGCCGCATGTTGCGTGGTTGTTGCACGCGCTGGCATTGCGCGACACGGCGACCGACGCATGATGCGCGGCAGAACGTTTTCCCGAATCTTTCGATCCCCATGGAAGTCATCATTCAAAATTCGGCCGAAGACGGTTGTCTGCTCGGCGCCAAAATCATCGCCAAGACGGTGCGGCAAAAACCCGATGCGGTGCTCGGTCTCGCGACGGGTCGCACGCCGGAGCGCCTTTATCGCGAGTTGGTGCGGATGCATCGCGACGACGGCCTGGATTTCAGCCGCGTGACCACCTTCAACCTCGATGAATATGTCGGTCTCGCGCCGGATCATGCGCAGTCCTACCGGCGTTTCATGAACGAGCATCTGTTCGATCACATCAACATCGACAAGTCGCGCACGCACGTGCCGACGGGCACTGCGGCCGATCTGCACGCGGAGTGTCGGGATTACGAAAAACGCATCGAGGCGGCGGGTGGCATCGACCTGCAACTGCTCGGTCTCGGGCGCAACGGCCACATCGGTTTCAACGAACCCACCGGCTCGCTGCGTTCGCGCACCTGGATCAAGATTCTCTCGGAGCAGACATTGAAGGATAACAGTGCTGTCTTCGGCAATCTCGCGAGCATGCCGCGTCATGCCATCACCATGGGCATCGGCACGATCATGGAAGCGCGGCAGGTGGTGCTGCTCGCGTTTGGCCCGGCCAAGGTGCGGGCGGTGCACGACATGATCGAAGGACCGCTGGCGGCAGTGTGCCCCGGCTCCGCCTTGCAGCAGCATCCGCGGGCGACGGTGTTGCTGGATGAGGCGTCGGCCGGCGGCCTGCGTTTTGCCGATCATTACCGTTGGGTGGATGAGCACAAACTCAGTTGGCAACGCTACGACTGAGGGCGCCGCGCAAGCGGGACTTGAATCACCCGCCTGCTTGCGTGGACCGGGCGGCGGGTGCAGGTTGGCGGCATGGCTTCCGAATCCACCCCGTCCGCTCCGTTCACCCTCGAGCTCGGCGCCGCCGCTCCGGATTTTTCCCTGCCGGCGACCGACGGCAAGACCTACGGACTCAACGATTTTTCCGACGCGCAGGTGCTGGTGATTTTCTTCACCTGCAACCATTGCCCATATGTGACGAACTCCGACGAGATCACCCGTCGCACCGCCGAACGGTTTGCGGCCCGCGGGGTTCGTTTCGTCGGCATCAATGCGAACAGCGTCAACACCTACGCTGAAGATTCCTTCGACGGCATGGTCGAACGCATGCGGAAACACGCGTTTCCCTGGGTTTACCTGCACGACGAAAGTCAGGATGTAGCCCGGGCCTACGGCGCTTTGCGCACGCCGCATTTCTACGTCTTCGATCGCGAGCGCCGGCTGGTTTACACCGGTCGCGGCGTGGACAGTCCGCGCGATCCCGCGCGGGTCACGACCAATGATCTGGTCAACGCGCTGGAAGACGTCGTGGCGGGCCGTCCGGTCGCCACGCCCAAGACCAACCCGGTCGGCTGCAATGTGAAGTGGGACGGCAAGGACGCGCACTGGATGCCGGCGGAAGCGTGCGATCTTGTCTGAATCCACTGACGCGGGTCCGACAATTCTCGTCGCTTTCGGCGGCGAGGTCGGTATGGCTGCTCGTCCCTGCAACCTGGGCCTGCCCCGGCCCGATCGTTCGCCCGTAGCACTCTTTTTTCGACCGTGAAGACCTCCAGCATTTCGCTGCGTGTTGCCGACTTTCTCTCGAAGTATCCGCCATTCGAATACTTGGAGGAGGAGGAGTTGCTCGAACTCGCGCGCGGTGGCCGGGTGAAGTTTCACGAAGCCGACGAGGCACTATTTACCACCGGCGAAGCCCGCGGACCGTTTGTATGGATCATCCAGCGCGGCACCGTGAACATGTATCGGTCCGGCGAACACGGCGACGAGTTGACCGATGTGCGGGTGGAGGGCGATTTGCTCGGCGTGGAGTGGACCGATCCGTCCGTGCCTTACCGGGCGACGGCGCGGGTGGCGCAGGAATCGATTCTGTATGCGTTGCCGACCGAGCGTTTCATCGCGGTCTGCCGCGACAACCCCAAGGCGGAGGCGTTCCTGCAATCCTACTTCACGGTGAAGGACGACGCCGAGCGGGTGGTCACGCGCACCTCGGCGGTGGAGTTGGAGGAGAATGCAGCGAACTGGCTCACGCAATCGGCCGCGTTGGAGCAGCGGGCGGCGAACCGGTTACTCACCGCCACGCCGGACGAAACGATTCGTGACGTGGCGCGCCGCATCGCGCCGGGCATGCAGGAAGGGTTGGTGGTCATCGACGACGCTTTCCGCCCGGTTGGCATCGTGACCGAAGCCGATCTTTCCGCGCGGGTGGCGACAGGCGAAGTGCCGGTGGATGCGCCGGTGAGAAAGATCATGACCTCGCCAGTGGTGACGGTGTCGCCGGGCACGACGGCGGGGGAAATCATCATGGCGATGATTCGCAAGCGGAGACATCATCTCGTGGTGACCGACACCGGCACGCGGGAAGGACGCGTGATCGGCATCGTGGGCGAGAAAACGGTGCAGGCGATGCACGGCAACGTGCCGGTGTTTCTGTCCAAGGAATTCACGCTGGCCGACGACGTGAACGAACTTCGCCGCCTGCGTGACCGCGCCGACGAACTGCTGCTGCGCTATGTCGAAGGCGAGGCGCCGATTGAGTGGATGACCAATTTCATCGCGCAGGTGGACCGCATGTTGACCGAGCAGGCCATTGTGCTCGCGCAAAAGAAACTGGCCGCGCAGGGGCTGCGGGCGCCGGAAGTGCCATTGGCCTGGGTGCCGCTGCACTCCGAAGCGCGCAAGGAACGTCTGCTGAGGTCGAGACAGCGCACCCGCATCATCAACGCCGATCCCGATCTGGAGGTGATGGCGACGGCGGCCGATCCCTA
>CBINJL010000462.1:0-3344 GCA_966250925.1 uncultured Opitutus sp.
GGAAAACAGGACGGCGAGGTATCGGATGGGGAGAGGAAGCGGGATCATGGCTCCCACCGATGGCACTCGTGCAAATGCGTGGCAAGACTCAGCGAATTACAAAACGGCATTTTGTTCACAACCGATTTCACAGTTTTTCCCTGTTTTGATTGGAAAATGGTGCAATCATGAGCCAATGAAATTAGAACGATTTTGATTTAAGTAATTCAAAAGTAACACCTTGAAAAACATGGCCAAAAGTGCCCAAAAACCGCCGAACTTTTAGAAGGCAGGTGCTCTATCCAACTGAGCTACGGGCGCGTGACCGGCTGAGGACGGTTAGAACCAGCCTAATCGCGGGACAAGGGCAAAGACCACGACACGTAGGAAACGCCGTGCCCTTCATGGATCGCGTCCTGAGTTACCCAAATCCAAACGCGCGACGCCTCAGTCCTCGCAAGGTGCTCAGCCCGTGCCAGTGTTCGGTCAAGGGAGGCAATCCGCGCGGGGCGGTCCGAGGACGACGCCCCGTCCTGCGGCGATAGTCCCGCAGATGCTCCTGCACAAAGGCGTGCGATCCCAGCACGGCACCGTCGGTGAAATGCCGTATGCGGCATCGCAAAACAGTGGCCAGCGGCAGGTGCCCCTTGGTCTTAAGCACCTGCCGGAGTTGTTCGGCGCTGACGTGTCCAACACGAGCAGTATCGCCTGCGCTGCCCTTGCCGAACAGCAGTTCACGGTAAGCCGCCAATGCTACGGCAGGCGTGCCCCCCAGCACCCGCACCAGCCCCTGGCGGGCAGACTGACGACCGGCGACAGCCTCCGCATAACCGCAAAAGCGATAGTCCTTGGGATCGTCCACCAGTCCCGCACGCACCGGATTCAAATCGATATAAGCCGCCATGGTGCGCAATGCCTCGCCGGAGTTTTCCACCAACACGCTTTTGAAGCGTTCGGCCCACAGCGTGCCGTAACGGCCATGGGTGCGATTGAACCACACCGAGAACCGCTGTTTGAGGAGTTTCATGAACGCGGACACATCTCCCATCAAGGCTTGCTGGCGCTCACGCCAAGCCACGGCCTCTGGAGCATTTTTAGCCAATTGCGGCTTGATGACCTCCAGACGCGCGGTCTGGTAACGCGTCGGCTTGGGGTAGAGCACCGCATAGCGTCGCAACAACTCGGCATCCGCCAGTGGCACATCCTGCGGCACGCTTAGCAGCACGTGGAAGTGATTGGACATCAGTGCGTAAGTCAGGATTTCGACACCACAATAGTCGGCAATCTGCCATAGCTGCTTCCGCAGCACCTCGCGCGCCGGTGCATCCAGCAAATGCTCCCCATTCACCGTGCGGGTCATCACATGATACACCGCCGCCCGCTCACTCGCCTTCACCTTGATCCGAGCCTGTCGCACCCCACCACCCCAACCTACCGTATTCAATCAAGGCAAGCATTTTTAACCTGTCCCTTATTATGAGAGGGCAACAAAAAACCGCCGGGGAAACCGGCGGTAAATGGCGGGATGGACGGGACTCGAACCCGCGGCCTTCTGCGTGACAGGCAGACGCTCTAACCAACTGAGCTACCACCCCGTGAGGGGAAAGGAGGCGAGACCGTAGAATCCGGCATTTTCAAGTCAAGCGCTCTTCGCGGACTTTTTTCATTTTCATCCGAGGTCGCTTCCGAACCTGCAAACCAGACGAATTCCCCGCGCCACGCTGACTGCCTGCGCGACCTCACACGCCCTCTCCCGCCGGCGACGTGGTCTTGGCCGATGGAACCCGCTGGCCCCGCTCCAACCCCATGATGATGCGCGCTCCCCGCTTGTAGGTAAAATACGAATACGTCCACTGCAGCATCACCGACAACCGGTTGCGGAAGCCGATGAGAAAAAACAGATGCAGCACCAGCCACACGAACCACGCCGGAAATCCCCGCAAATGCACCCGGCCCAATTGCGCGATCGCCGCCCGCCGGCCGATCGTCGCCATGTTGCCTTTGTCCCGATAAACAAACACCGGCCGCGCTCCCGCCGCCTCGTGTCTTTCGCCACCCGCTGGAGCTGTCGCTGCCACCACTTCCCGGTCGATCACACGCGCCACAAACTGCCCGCCCTGAATCGCCCCTTGCGCCACTCCGGGCACGATTTTGCCGTCTCCATCCGTCAAGGCCGCCAAGTCACCGATCGCAAACGCCTCCGGATGCCCCGGCAGACTGAAATCCGGTGCGACTTGAATGCGCCCCGCCCGATCCAGCGGCACTCCCAGCGTCCGCGTCACGTCCGCTGCGCCTACCCCGGCTCCCCATAAAATCGTCCCGGCCCGCACCACTTCGTCTCCGATTTCGACCGCGCCGTCGCGCAGCTCCGTGACGCGCACGCCTGTGCGCACTTCCACCCCGAGCTTTTCCAGTTGCCGCCGTGCATTACGCGCCAGATCCGGCGGAAACGTGCCCAGCACTTCGTCACCACCTTCGATCAACAGGATGCGTGCCTCCTGCGGATTGATGCGATCGAAGTCACGCCGCAATACCGTATTGGCCAACTCCGCCAGCGAGCCGGCCAACTCCACTCCCGTCGGCCCGCCGCCCACCACCACCGTCGTCATCAACGCACGGCGCAGTTCCGGATCGCTTTCCCGCTCCGCCCGTTCGTAGGCGAGCAGAATGTCACGCCGCATCCGCATGGCGTCGTCGAGCGATTTGAGCCCGGGCGCAAAACGCGCCCAGTGATCCTTGCCGAAGTAACTCGTCTGCCCGCCCAGCGCGATGACGAGATAGTCGTAGCGCAACTCACCTTCGTCCAACCGCACCGTTCGCGTCGCCAGATCCACGCTTTCCACTTCGGCCAACATGACTTCGAGATTGGACTTCTTCTTCAACAACGACCGGATCGGTTGCGCGATGTCCGGCGCCGCCAGCCCCGCCGTCGCCACCTGATACAACAGCGGCTGAAACAGGTGGTGATTCTGTCGATCAACCACCGTGACGCGCACCTGTCGCGTATCCAACTCCTGCGCGACCCGCAGGCCCCCGAATCCTGCGCCCAGAATCACGACGTGCGGAAGCGAACTCGAATGCGTTGATTGAAACGACATTCTGCAACTTATACATCATAAACGCAGTCCGCGAAAGCGACCGTGTCGTTTGCCCTTTCGCGCTAAACTTCCCGCCGCCCCAACATCCGCCCCTCTCCCCATCCATGTCTTTTCGCTACATCGATACCCACGTGCATTTTTGGGACCGCGATCGCCTGCCCTACGGCTGGCTCGATTCGCTGCCTGCCATCGCCGCCAATCACACGCCCGACACCTATCGCGACGAGACCGCGGCCACGCCGCCCGAAAAGATCGTCTTCGTCCAAT
>CBINJL010000463.1:0-3342 GCA_966250925.1 uncultured Opitutus sp.
CACCCGCGCCCTGATCGCGGAGTTCGAGGCGGTGCAACCCGACGCGCTCGCGGTCGGCGTTGACGTTTACAACCTCGAGGCCGAGGCCTGCGGCTGCAAGGTGACCTTCTACGAAGGCGACGACACTTCGATTCCCGGCATCAGCCCGGGCGATCACATCATCAAACCCGGCAGCGATCTCTCCGCCGCTCCTGTGCCCAATCCGCTCACCGACGGACGCATGCCGGTCAATCTCCGCGCCGCCCGCCAGGTGCGCGCCGCCCTCGGCGACGACGTCTGGCTGCGCGGCGCCATCTCCGGGCCCTTCTCCCTCGCCATTTCCCTGGTCGGGGCGGAGGCTTTGTTCTTCTCCTGTGTCGATGAGCCCGAATGGGTGCATGACGTGCTGGCCTACGCAGGGAGAATCATCAAGGCCTTCGCCCGGGCCTACATCGACGTCGGCGCCGAGCTGATCGTGTTCGATTCCCAGGCGTCGCCCGAGCTGCTTTCGCCGGCCATGTATGAACAGTTTGTCATGCCGGTGACACGCGACCTGGCCTCCTGGGCCGCCACGCAGGGCGTGCGCGACGTGCCGCTGATCATCGGCGGCAACACCACCCCGATCGCCGAACTGCTGGTCGAAACCGGCTGCAACAACCTGCTCTGCGATTTCACCGGCGACTTCGACGAATGGTCCGAACTGTGCCGCGACGAAGGCCGCGCCATGCGCCGCAACATTTCGCCGCACCTCATCCAGCGCGGCACGCCGGAAGACATTTACAACACCACTCGCGCCGAGATGGCCAAGGGCGCCGGCCTGCCCGGCTTCATCATGGGCACGGCCGTCATCCCCTTCGGCACGCCCACCGCCAACATCCTCGCGGTCAAACAGGCCATCGTCGACGCCGGTCCGGTCTGACCGGGCTCCGCCTCCGCTCCCGCTTGTAGGGAATTTTCCACTACGCATCCACCGCCCGGTTCCGGCGGTGCCTCGTTTCGTTTTGCTCCGAACCATGACCTTCGACGAAGACAGTCCTTTTCTCGCGCTCCGCCGCACCTGGCAGCCCGTCGCGCTGGCGAGCGATCTCAAACCCGGCGATGTCACCGGCCGCACCTTGCTCGAACAGGATCTCGTGCTGGCCCGCTTCGACGACGGCCGCCTCCTGGCCGCCGACACCGCCTGTCCGCACAAAGGCGCCCGCCTCTCCGGCGGCTGCATCGTCGAAGGCGAATTGATGTGTCCGTATCATGGCTGGCGTTTCGATGCCGGCGGCGCCTGCCAGAGCATTCCTTCGCTGGTCGAACCGAATCCGCAGAAGTGCGCGTTGTCCCACCTCAAGACCTACGCCGTGCAGGAGCGTTACGGCATGATCTGGGTGAAACTCGATCGCGAGTCCCCGGCGGAGTTGCCCGACGTGCCCGAATTCGAGGATGCCCGCTGGAGCTACCGTCTCGGCCCGCCGATGGTGTTCGCCGCCGGCTTCCGCCGCGAGATCGAAAACTACCTCGACATGACGCACTTTGCCTTCGCCCACGGCACAACTCTCGGCAAGTGCGCCGACCCGCGCATCCCTGACATGGAAATCACGCTGCATCCCGACGGTTTCCAGATGGATGCGCCGTTTCCCGCGCTCAAGACCCCGCACGAACAGCCCGGCAAACTGCAGAGCGCGCATCATCGTCGCCAGCGTTGCCACCTGCCCAATTTCACCACCATCCGACAGACCTTCGAAGACGGCGACGAACGCGTGCTGGTGCACATCCCGTCGCCCGTCACCCGCGAGAGCTGCGTCGTATTCTGGGCGCTGGCCATTTCGCCCGACTTCGACGGACCGCCACCCGACGGCCAGATCGATTTCGCCATCAAGGTCCTCGATGAGGACCGCCTGATGTGCGAATCGCAGATTCCGTCCGAGGTGCCGATCAATCCCGCCCGCGGCGGCTGGGGCGTGCTCGTCACCCCCGGCGACACCCTCGCCAACACGTTTCAGAAAACCTTCCGCCAATGGCTGCAACGCGAACTCAGCGCGGCGGAAACCGCCTCCACCTCCGCCCGTTGATTCCGCCGCAACCCGATCTTCGCCACATGAACCTTCCCCATCACATCACTTACCCCGATCCTGCCGATCTCACCGAAACCCAGGCCGCCAGCCTGCTCGCGCGACTTAATTCCGCGCAACTGCAACCCGCCGCCACGCCCGGCGCCGCGCCCACCTTCAAGGTCGCACTCGCGCAACGCGCGTGGGTCGACGTGCCCGGCGCGACCGCTCACGACGGCTGGATCTGGCTGCGCCTCGCCGACGACGGTTCCGGCGAACTGATCGCATCGCAGGGCTCGTTTCTGTTCTCCGGCGTGCGGCTCCTCGAACAGGGACTCGCGCCCGAGCAGCAGGAGCACCTCGCGCAGGGCATTCTGTTGCCCGCCAGCTTCGCCTTCCATCGTCCGCACTACGATGCCTGCCTCACCCAATACTGGCGCTCCGCCCGCGGCTTCGACGACGAGGCCTACGTGCGCGCGCTGGCCGAGGCCGGCTTCACCCATTGCGAGGTCAACGCGCTCCAGGCCCATCTGCCTTACGAGGAATCGGTCGAGGGCGAATTCTACCCGCAGTTCTACACCTATTGCGCCGGTTTCAATCACTTCGTCGCCACCGATCTCACCCGCGGGCTGTGGCCGAGCCATTATCTCGAAGCCAACCTCAACCGGCTCAAACATCTGGCCGCTCTCGCCCGTCGCTACGGCCTGAAGCCCGGTGTGCTGATGTTCGAACCGCGCAGCCTGCCGGAGAAGTTCTTCGTCAAATATCCCACCCTGCGCGGCGCCCGCGTCGACCATCCGTTCCGTTCGCGTCTGCCGCGCTACTGTCTCGCGCAGGACCATCCGGTCACAAAGCACCACTACCGCCAGTGCATGGAACGGCTGATGGACGCCGTGCCTGACCTCGCCTACCTCTCCGTCTGGTCCAATGACAGCGGTGCGGGCTTCGAACACACCGGCTCGCTCTACGTCGGCCGCAACGGCGGTCCCTACATGATTCGCGAATGGCGCAGCCCGGAACGCATCGCCGAGACCGCCGGCAAGAGCATCGTTTCCTACCTGGAAAACCTGCGCACCGCCGCCGCCCGCACCAACCCGGACTTCGACGTCATCCTGCGCCTCGAACCCTTCAAGATCGAGCACGAGCACATCGTCAACGGCCTCGGCGATCACCTCTCCTGGGAAGGCCCGTCGATGCTGGTGCGCGGTTATTCGCTGCCGTATCCACATCCCAAATACCCGGAAAACATGGGCGTGGCCGGCACGATTTTCCATTCCTGGATGGATGAGACCGAGGCCCCGGCGCTGGCCAAGTCCCGCGCCGC
>CBINJL010000464.1:0-3341 GCA_966250925.1 uncultured Opitutus sp.
TTTCCTCCCCGCTGATCGGGTCCATGTCGACCGGCTTGAGTCTGCCGGCGAGGCGCACGTAGCCGGGCTTGTTGGTCTTGATCACGACGTCGCTCACGCCGCTGTCGACCGCGAGCTTCAGCAGGTCGTTGAGGATCTCGGTATGGGGAGTCATGAAGCGTGGAATGCCCAGAAAAGGGTTGCGGTCTAGCTAAAGTGGCGTGGTTTGCTCGGCACGGTCCATTTCCCCGTCGCGCCCTATGAAGCAACCCTCCCTCACCGGCACCATCACCGCTCTCGTGACTCCCTTTTCGCAAGGGCGCGTCGCCCAGGACGACTTGCGCAAACTCGTCAAAGCGCAGTTGAAGGCGGGCATCAGCGGACTCGTGCCGGTCGGCACCACCGGCGAATCGCCGACGCTTTCGCACGAGGAACACATGGAGGTCGTCTCGACCGTCATCGAAACCGTGGGCGGACGCGTGCCGGTCATCGCCGGCACCGGATCGAACTCCACCGCCGAGGCGGTCGAACTCACCCGCCGCGCGCACGAAGCCGGCGCCGACGCCATGCTCGTCGTCGCGCCGTATTACAACAAGCCCAGTCAGGACGGGCTGATGGCGCACTTCTCCCGCATCGCCGATTCCACCGACCGGCCCATCGTGCTCTATTCGATTCCCGGCCGCTGCGGCATCGAAATCGCCGTGCCCACCGTCGAAGCGCTGCGCAAGAAGTATCCACATGTTTGCTACATCAAGGAGGCCGGCGGTTCGGTTGATCGGGTTGATCAACTCAAGTCCGCGCTCGGGAGCGACATCACCGTTCTCAGTGGCGACGACAGCCTGACCCTGCCCTTCATGTCCGTCGGCGCCGAAGGCGTGATCAGCGTGGCTTCGAATCTGTTGCCCAAGCAGGTCGGCAAAATGGTCGCACTGGCCGCGGCGGATGAATTCGCCAAGGCGGCGAAAATCCACCGCCAGCTTTACCCCATTTTCAAAGCCCTTTTCGTCGAACCCAATCCGGTTCCGGTCAAGGCTGCCATGGCCCGCCGCGGCATGGTCACCTCCGACGAAGTGCGCCTGCCGCTGTGCAGCCTTTCCGCCGCCGGCGACAAGGTCCTCACCGCCGCCCTCGCCTCCCTTTGAGTCTTCGCCCGTTTCGCGAGATTTCCGCTTTTCCGCATCCGTATCCGTCATGAGTGCTCCCAAACTGGTCATCGTCGGTTCCGCCGGTCGCATGGGGCGTGCCCTGCACGCCGCCGCGGCCTCGGCTTCGCTCGAAGTCGTTGCCTCGCTCGATCAGGGCGACGACCTCGCCGCCGGCATCGCCCAAGGCGACGCGGTGATCGATTTCAGTTTTCACAGCGTGACGGCCGAGGTCGTGCGCATCGCGGTCGACCAAGGCAAAGCGCTCGTCATCGGCACCACCGGACACAGCGCCGAGGAAAAGGCCCGGCTGCTCGAAGTCGCCGCCGCGATTCCCACTGTTTGGGCGGGCAATTATTCCGTTGGCGTCAACCTGCTCTACGCGCTCACCCGCCGGGCGGCCGCCGTGCTCGGTTCCGACTACGACGCGGAAGTGGTCGAAATGCACCACCGCTTCAAAAAGGACGCCCCCAGCGGCACCGCGGCGCGGTTGCTGGAAATCATTCTGGAAGAACGCCAACTCGGCGCCGACGCGTTGCGTCACGGCCGCGAAGGCATCACCGGCGAACGCACCAACAGCGAAGTTGGCATTCACGCCCTGCGCGGCGGCGATGTCGTGGGCGAACACACCGCGATGTTTGCTACTTTGGGGGAGCGCCTCGAACTCACCCACAAGGCCAGCGACCGCGGCATCTTCGCCCGCGGTGCCTTGCGCGCCGCGCAATGGGCGGTCAATCAGCCCGCCGGCGTTTACGACATGCAGCACGTGCTCGGCCTGCAATAATCCGCGCCCCGCAGCATGATCACCTTCATCACCGGTCGTCTGGTCGAAGCCACGCCGCTTCGCGCCGTCATCGAACTCAACGGCCTCGGCTACGAAATCCACATTCCGGTCACCACGGCCGAGCGTTTGCCGGCCACCGGCGAAACGGTGAAGCTCCACACCCATGTGGTGTATCGCGAAGATGCGCAGACGCTCTACGGGTTCGCAGCAACGGACGACCGTGATTTCTTTCGCATGCTGATCGAGCACGTCAGCGGTGTCGGTCCCAAGGTTGCGCTCAGCATCATGAGCCGCCTGTCGCTGCCCCTGCTGGAAAACGCGATTCGTGATGGCGATGTGGCAACGTTGGCCAAGTGCCCGGGCATCGGCAAAAAGACCGCCGAACGGCTCGTGGTGGAGTTGCGCAACCGGCTCGGTGCTTCGAGATCATCGCCATCCCCTGTGGCGGGCGAAGGCGGCGCGACTTCCGCCGTGAACGCGGAATCGGCGTCCCACTCCGCGCTGGCTGATGCGGTCGCGGCCCTGGTGGTCTTGGGCTACAAGACGGCTGATGCAGACAAGGCGGTGCGCCAAGCCATGCTGGCGCTCGGTGGCAACGCCACGACTGAGCAATTGATCAAGCGCGCCCTCGGTCGCTGATCGCGCCGCGCCGCCCGGAAACGAAACGAGGCCGGCGAATGATGCCGACCTCGTGCGAGAGAATTTAAGTGTGGAGGCGAATCAGCGTTGGAACTGGAACGCCGCGCTTTCGGAAATCGGCGGCGTGTCATCCAACCCTGGATACGGATAGGCGAACGAACGCAGGCTGCGCACCTCTCCCGGCGTGGCCTTGCGGAATTCCAAGCTGTCGATTTCCACCCGCTCGATCGGCTCGAAGCGCATCTGCTCCATCCACGCCATCGAATCCGCCGTGCGGTCGCCGGCCGTGAAGGGCATGTTGCCACGGGCATTATTTTGATCCAGCACAAAGACGGTGCGATAGCCGTTGGTATTGCCACCGGCGTAAGTGTCGGCGCTATCGTCGGTCCCGATCAGACGCGTCGTGGCGGAAGCGGCAACCGCCGTTTTGGCCGCGACCGGCGCGGCGATCGCAGAGGAGTCGGTGGCATCCGCCGTCAACAGGCCGGAACCACCGCGGGACGGACCAAAGTAGAACGCCACCGCGACGCAAGCCGCGGCCAGACCGACCATCGGTCCCCACCAGCGGGCGCCGCCGCGTCCGTCCGCCGCCATCGTGGCGCCGCCATGGACCGGGCGAAACGGCACGACCTCGCCCGCCTCGGGCTCCGCTTGGGCGGCGGCGACCAGATTCGCCAATGACGGCTTGGGCGCACGCGGTGCGACCTGCAGCAGCTCCTGACACGCGCGCTCCATTCGGCAGTATTGCCGATAGATGTGCTGCCGTTCGGGACTGGCCGCGATGGCCTCCTCGATGG
>CBINJL010000465.1:0-3336 GCA_966250925.1 uncultured Opitutus sp.
CCTATCTGGCCAAGACCGGTTTCGGTGACGGTCCGGCCGCGGCGAATTTCGACGACCGGGCCTGGCGTGAACTCGACCTGCCCCACGATTGGGCGGTCGAAGCGCCTTTCTCTCCGCAAGGCAGTCACAGCCACGGCTACAAAGCGGCGGGCAAGGGTTTCCCGGAACGCGCGGTCGGCTGGTATCGCAAGCGTTTCGACGTGCCGGAGTCCGATCTCGGCCGCCGCGTCTCGATTGAATTTGACGGCGTTTTTCGCGCCGCCCGCGTGTGGGTCAACGGGTTCTACCTTGGCGAGCAACCAAGCGGCTATACCGGTATCCAGTATGACATTACGGACTATCTGAATTACGGGGGCGAAAATGTCGTCAGCCTGCGCGCCGATGCGACGTTGGAGGAAGGTTGGTTCTACGAAGGCGCCGGCATTTACCGCCACGTGCGGCTGGTGAAAACCGCGCCTGTGCATGTGCGCCCGTGGGGCACGGCCATCACCACGGAACTCACGGAGGACTTTTCCGCTGCCACGATCAATATCGCCACCGAGCTCCGGCACAGCGGTCGCGAAGCGGAGCAAATCGTCGTTACGCAAACCGTGCTTGATCCCGCCGGCAAGGTCATCGCCGAGACCGCCTCCGCGGCGCTCACGATTTTGCCCGGCGCCGAACCGGTGGTGCCGCTTTCACTATCGATCACGAATCCGCAGCTCTGGTCCAACGTCACCCCGCAGCTCCATCGCGCCATCACGGTGGTGCGTGACGACGCCGGCAACGAGGTCGACCGCTATGAATCGACCTTCGGCATTCGCACTGTGCGCTTCGATCCGAACGAAGGGTTTTTCCTCAACGGCCGGCACCTGAAACTCAAGGGCGTGAACCTCCATCAGGATCACGCTGGCATCGGCGCCGCGTTGCCCGACGCCATGCATGATTTTCGTCTCCGGCGGCTGATGGCGTTTGGCATCAACGCCATCCGCACCGGTCACCGGCCGCCCCCGCCCGAGTTGCTCGCCGCCTGCGATCGGCTCGGTCTGCTGGTGATCGACGAACATCGCCTCATGGGCATCAATCCCGCCCAGCTCGACGATCTGCGCGCCATGATTCGCCGCGACCGCAATCACCCGAGTGTGATCATCTGGTCGGTGGGCAACGAGGAATGGGCGATCGAAGGCAACGTGCTCGGCGCGCGCATCACGCAGACGATGCAGGATTTTGCCAAACGCCTCGATCCGTCGCGCCGCACCACCGTGGCCATTTCCGGCGGTTGGGGCGGTTCTTCCACCACTGCCGATGTCGTGGGCTACAACTACATCAACCAGTCCAATCCCGACCAGCAGCACGCCGACTTCCCCAACCAGCCCGGCATCGGCACCGAAGAAACGACCACGCAATCCACCCGCGGCATCTTCTTCAACGATCCGACACGCGGCCACCTCGCCCCGCTCGAACGCGGCGACAGTGGCGGCAACAATGAGATGGGCTGGTCCTACTACGCCGCCCGCCCGTTTCTCGCCGGCCTCTTCTACTGGACCGGTTTCGATTATCGCGGCGAACCGACGCCCTACGGCTGGCCCGCCGTCAGCTCGCAATACGGATTGCTCGACACCTGCGGTTTTCCCAAGGACAGCACCTACTATGTGAAGGCGTGGTGGACCGAGGAGCCCGTGCTGCACCTCGCGCCGCATTGGAACTGGGCCGGCCGCGAAGGCCAGGAGATGGAAGTCATCGCCTACTCCAACCACGAGGCGGTTGAACTCTTCCTCAACGGCGAATCACTCGGCCGCCAGGACCTGCCGCGCAACAGCCACGTGTCATGGAAAGTCAACTACACCTCCGGCCGCCTCGAAGCCCGCGGCTACCGTGATGGACAGGTGGTGCAGACGACGGTGCGCGAAACCACCGGCGCCGCGACACGACTCGCCTTAACCGCCGCCGAACCCGTCACAGGGGCCGACGGACGCCGCATCGTGGTGTTCACCGTCAGCGCCCATGACAACACTGATCGCCTGGTGCCGACCGCCGGTCCGCTGGCGGCTTTTACCGTCGACGGGGGCACGATCATCGGCGTGGGCAACGGCGATCCCGGTTGCCACGAACCCGACCGTTTCGTGCCCGAAGATCGTTTCCTCCTCGTCAACGCCTGGCAGGGACGCATCGCGCCCGCCGAGACCAGCGCTCCCGGCGATCACACTGATTTCGGGCCCATGCGGGAACTCGGCCGCTACCGCGCCACCGTGCCGCAGGACGGCGAGGTTTACGATCTCACCGGCACCTTTCACCTCGATGCCAACGCGCTCGACGGCAACGCGACTTTTGACCTCTTCCTCCCTTCGGTCGGCCGCAGTGCCACCGTTTGGGTCAACGGAGAGGAACTCGTTTCCGCCGCCGACACCACGACCACCGGTCCCACGCTCACGCTCGACCGCAAACTGCTCCAAACCGGCGTGAACCGTATCCAAATGATTGTGACGCCGTTCGACGGCGCGACGCGCATCCCGGAGCGCGACGATCTCGGTCTCGTGCGTCAGCGCACGCCCGCACCCGCCGCGCAGCGTTCGCTTTTCAACGGCTACGCCCAAGTCATCGTGGAAGCCGATTCCGCCGACACCCCAGTCACGCTCAGCGCCACCGCTGAAGGCCTCCGCCCGGCCCACCAGACCGTGCCATAAGCTTGCCGCACGAATTTATCGCAAAGCCCGCAAAGATCGCGGAGGACGCAAAGCTTTGCCGCTCCGGCTTCCACCTTTTCTTAGACTTCCATGCTCCGTCGCCTCCTCCCGCTCCTCCTCGTTTTAGCCCTTCTTCCTCTGCGCGCCGAGCTCCGCGTCGCTTCGCCTTTTGGCGATCACATGGTCCTGCAACGCGACCAGCCGGTTCCCGTCTGGGGCTGGGCCGAACCTGACGCGCGCATCACTGTCACTTTCGCCGACCAGTCCGTCTCCACCACGGCCGACCTCTCCGGCGCCTGGCGCACGACGCTCGCGCCGCTCACGACTTCGGCCGCCCCGCGCGACTTCACCGTCACCGCCCAGAATCAAAACTCGAGCATCCAAAATCAAAAATTCCACGACGTTCTCGTCGGCGAGGTTTGGCTTTGCGGCGGCCAATCCAACATGGAACGCCAACTCGGCCCGCGCCCCGGACAAAAACCACTGGTGGGCTGGGAAGCCGAAGTCGCTGCCGCCGATCATCCGCTCCTCCGCCAGCTTTACGTCACCCAAACCCGTGCCGCCACTCCACAATCCGCCGTTGCGGCATCGTGGTCGGTCTGCACCCCGGAAAACGCCGTCAACTTCACCGCCGTCGGTTATTACTTCGGTCGCGACCTCCAGGCCGCCATCG
>CBINJL010000466.1:0-3335 GCA_966250925.1 uncultured Opitutus sp.
TAGCGCCAAATCTTTCTCTTTCTTCTTTATCTTAATCTTTCTCCACGCCGGGCGAAATTCGCCCGCCACCACACTTCATTGCGGACCGGCGGAGCCGGTCCCTCCCGGGAACGCCGAGCTCCAGCTCGGCCCTCCTGCTTTCGTGGAGAAAGATTAAGAGAAAGAAGAAAGAGAAAGAGGCGCGCTGCGCGCGTTACGCGTATTCGCGGCGCAGGTTGCTGGGGAGAATGCCGAGTTCCTCGCGGTATTTTGCGACCGTGCGGCGGGCGATCTGGATGCCTTTGGAGTGGAGCTTGGCCACGAGTTCCTGATCGCTGTAAGGCTGGCTGCGATCCTCGATGGCGATGAGGTCGTTGATCATTTCCTTCACCGACGTGTTTGAAACGGAATCGCCGTCGTTGGAGCGATAGCCGGGGGTGAAGAAGTATTTGAATTCGAACACACCGTGCGGCGTGCGGATGTATTTGTTGGCAATCGCGCGACTGACGGTCGTCTCGTGCACGCCGACGGTGTCGGCGATCTGCGTCATCGTCAGCGGGCGCAGTTTGGAAACGCCTTCTTCAAAAAACTCGCGCTGGACCTTGATGATTTCGCGGGTGATGCGCTCGATCGTCTGCTGGCGCTGTTCGATGGAGTTGATGAGAAAACGGCCGGACCGAATGCGTTCGCGCAGGTATTCGCGTTCCTGGCGGGAGAGGGTGCCCTTGGCGATGAGTTCCTTGTAGGTATTCGAAATTCGGAGACGCGGGATGTAGTCGCTGTTGAGTTCGATCTTCCACTCGTCGCCGTCCTTTTCGACCGTGACGTCGGGCGTGACGATGCGGTTGCTGTCATCGGCGAAACGCCGGCCGGGCGCGGGATCGAGCGTGCCGATTTCCTCGATGGCGAACTGCACGTCCTCCAGGCTGGCGCCGGCCCGCCGGGCGATGTCGGGGATGCGACGGCGGATGAGCAGCGGGAAGTGGTTGCGCACGATGCGGGCGGCGAGCGAATCGCCGCGGCTCTTGGCCACGAGCTGGAGCGCGAGACATTCCTTGAGATCGGCCGCGCCGATGCCGGGCGGTTCGCAACTTTTGAGCAGGGCGTGCGCGCCTTGCACCGCGTCGAGCGGCAGGCCGGTCTGCAGGGCGATGTCGGACACCGACTGGGTGAGAAAACCGCGGTCGTCGAGACTGCCGACGAGGTAGCGCATGGCCTCGATCGTCTGATCGTCGACGTCGGCCATTTCGGCCTGACTCATGAGGTGTTCCTGCAGCGAGGTTTCGCTCACGAGCGAGTCGAAGAAGTGCTGGCGCTTTTCGTCGTCCTCGCTGGTGCGCGGTTGGGCGCCGCCGGCGTTGGACATGTATTCGCGCCAGTCCTGGTCGAGCTTGGTGAGGATTTCGAACTCCTTGGAGAAATCCATTTCGTCGCGGCCTTCGCGGCCGTCGTCGTCGGCGCCCGAACTGTCGCTGGTGTTGCCGTTGGCCTCGCTGGTTTCGTGTTCGAGGCTCACGCCGTCCATCGGCAATTCTTCGAGCGTCGGATTGGCCTGCAATTCCTCCTGGATGACGGTGCGCAGGTCCATGGCGGCGACCTGCAGAATTTTGAGCGACTGCCGCAGTTGCGGCGCCAGCACGAGGGACTGGGTCTGGCGTTGACTGAGGTTTTGGGAAAATCCGGAACCGGCCATAGGAATAAGAGGTGAGGGCGGAGTCAGACGGTGGTGCCGCTCGCGGTGGTCACCGGAGTGGCGGTGGGCATCGGGGCGCGGGTGCCGGGCGGCGCGTAACCGGTGAGGTCACGCAGATAGACGCCGAGCTTTTCGTTGGTGGGGCCGTAGCGGTCGGAGTAAAGATACACTTCGAGGTCGTTGAGCATCTCGAAGGCGGTTTGGTAGCGGCGGTCGCGATCGCGGCGCAGTGCGCGTTGAATGATGTCTTCGAGCGCCGGATCGATGTCGGCCCGCAACTCGCTGAATTTGGGAATCGGCATCGTCAGGATGTTGCGACGCGAATCGAGCCGGTCGGGGGCGCGGAAGAGGTTTTTACCCAAGAGCAACTCGGTCAGAACAATGCCGAGGGCGAAGAGATCGGCGCGGGCATCGGTCACCGCGTAACTGGCCTGTTCGGGCGAAAGATACTCGTCCTTGCCGGCGATGACCTTGCCTTCGTCGTTATACATCAGGTCCAGCGCCTTCGCGATGCCGAAGTCGGTGAGCTTCACGTCGCCCTCCCACGCGAGCAGGACGTTTTTCGGTCCGATGTCGCGATGCACGATGCCGAGGGAGCGGCCGCGCAGATCGCATTTCTGATGCGCGTAGGTGAGGCCGCGGGCGACGCGGGAAACGATGAACACCGCGAGATCGATCGGAACGGGACGGTTCAGGTCGCGGTGTTTTTCCAGAAATTGCTCCAGGTTGAGCCCGTTCACCAACTCCATGACCATGAAATATTGTCCGCCCACTTCACCGAGGTGGTAGGTCTGGACAATATTGGTGTGAATGAGGTCGGCAACGAGGCGGGCCTCGCCGATGAAGTTCTTCTGGAACTCCTTTATGGCGGAGTATTCTTCGCGGATCAGCTTGACTGCCACGCTCTTGCGGAAATGTCCGGAGCCGTGCTGAATCGCCTCGTAAACCAAGCCCATGCCCCCTTCCGCGATTTTGCGGACCATCTCGTATTGGACCTCGTTGAAGAGATGCTTGAGCGTGCTCACGAGTTGAAGCAAAACGGGTGCCGCGCGGGATGCAAGAAACGAAAAATTCATCTAGCACGCTTCCTGCTTGATCACGGACAGATTTGACAGCGCAGGCCTCACGGGCAGGTTGGGCGCATGATCACTTTAACCGGCCGAGCCGCTCGTCAGATTGAGTCCATGCGGGCCGAATCCGCCACGGAAGGGCAGGTGTTGCGCGTGTTTGTCGAGACCGGCGGCTGCTCCGGATTTCAATACGGCATGTCGTTCGACACGCCGAAAGATGACGATCAGCAGTTGGAGAGTGAAGGAACCGCGTTTGTGATCGATCCCGCCAGTTACGCCTATCTCGACGGTTCACGCATCGACTTCGACGACGGCCTGCAGGGCAAGGGCTTCGAGATCCAGAACCCGAACGCGCAGAGCACCTGCGGTTGCGGCAAGTCCTTCAACTGAGGCGGCGGTCGGGTCAGCCCGCCTTGGTGCCGCCATGCAGGGCGACGATGCCGCAGGTCATGCGGCGCACGGTGATGGCATCGAATCCGGCCCGGCGCATCTCGGCGGCGATGCCGTGATGATCGGGATACGTTTCGATTGAACCACAGAGATAGTCGTAGGCGCCTTTATCGCCCGTCACCAGGCCGGCGATGACAGGCAGA
>CBINJL010000467.1:0-3330 GCA_966250925.1 uncultured Opitutus sp.
GACGACTCAACCGCAGCTCGTGCGCGCGATCAAAAAGACCCTGCCCTACGCCAAAGTCTCGGGCGGTGTTTCCAACGTTTCCTTTTCCTTCCGCGGCAACAATCCCGTGCGCGAGGCGATGCACACCGCATTCCTCTACTACGCCATCCGCGAAGGCATGGACATGGGCATCGTCAACGCCGGCATGCTCGGCGTCTATGACGAGATCGAGCCGACCTTGCGCGAACTCGTCGACGATGTGCTGCTCAATCGCCGCGCCGATGCCACCGAGCGTCTGATCGACCACGCCGAAGCGCTCAAGGCCGCCGCCGAGGCCGCCAAGGCGGAAGGCAGCAACAGTCCCGTGAACCCCGCGGCCGCCGCCTGGCGCGATGCCCCGGTCGAGGAGCGCATGAAACACGCCCTCGTCAAGGGCATCGACAGCCACATCGAGGCCGACACCGAGGAGTGCCGCACCGATCCGCGTTTCCCGCGCCCGCTCGATATCATCGAAGGCCCGCTGATGGACGGCATGCGCGTGGTCGGCGATCTGTTCGGCGCCGGCAAAATGTTTCTGCCCCAGGTGGTGAAATCCGCCCGCGTGATGAAGAAGGCCGTCGCCTACCTCACGCCGTTCATGGAAGAGGAAAAACAACGCGCCCTCGCCGCCGGCGCCGCCGTGCGCACGCAGGGCAAGTTCCTCATCGCCACGGTCAAGGGCGACGTGCACGACATCGGCAAAAACATCGTCGGCGTCGTGCTCGCCTGCAACAACTACGAGGTCATCGACATGGGCGTGATGGTCCCCTGCGAAAAGATTCTGGCCAAGGCCAAGGAAATCGGCGCCGACATCATCGGCCTGTCCGGCCTCATCACGCCGTCGCTCGACGAGATGGTTCACGTCGCGCAGGAAATGACCCGCGCCGGTCTGGATGTGCCGCTGCTCATTGGCGGCGCCACCACCTCGGCCGCGCACACCGCGGTGAAGATCGCGCCGGAATACCAACCCGGCGTCGCGCACGTGCTCGACGCGTCGCGCGTAGTCAACGTCGTGAGTGCGTTGCTGAGTGAGCGCCTGAAGCCCGACTTCATGGCGGAAAACGAAGCCAAGCACCAACGCCTGCGCGACGAATTCGCCGCCCGCCGCGAACGCAAGCCGCTGTTGTCCATTGCCGAGGCCCGCGAAAAGGCCCCGACCTTCGACTGGGCCACGATCGACATCCCGCGCCCGGAGTTTCTCGGCACCCGTGTGTTTGCGGCTGCCGCAACCGAAGGCGCCCATCCGATCGAGCTGCAGGAAATCGTCGACTACATCGACTGGGGCCCGTTCTTCAGCACGTGGGAACTGCACGGCCGTTATCCCGACATCCTCACCGATGAGGTCGTCGGCACCGAAGCCACCAAGCTCTTCGCCGACGCCAAGACCCTGCTCGCCCGCATCGTGGCGGAAAAACGGTTTTCGCCCCGCGCCGTCATGGGTTTCCTGCCCGCCAACCGCGTCGGCGACGCGGTCGAGGTTTACGCCGACGAATCGCGTAACACGATTCTGGATACGTTCCACTTCCTGCGGCAGCAGAACCAGAAACCGGCCAGCCAGTTCAACCACTGCCTCGCCGACTACATCGCCCCGAAGGATTCCGGCCGCATCGACTATCTCGGCGGTTTCGCCGTCACCGCCGGCCCCGAAGTCGAGCACTGGTCAGCGGAATTCAAGGCCGCCGGCGACGACTACAACGCCATCATGGTGCAGGCACTCGGCGACCGTATGGCCGAGGCCATGGCGGAACTGTTTCATAAGAAAGCCCGCGATTACGCCGGCTTCGGCCGCGAAGAGACGCTGACGATGCAGGAAATCATCCGCGAAAAATACCGCGGCATCCGACCGGCACCGGGTTATCCGGCCTGCCCCGATCACACCCAGAAACCGCAGCTCTGGAAACTCTTCGATGTCGAGGCCGCCACCGGCATCGCCCTGACCGAATCGTGCGCCATGACGCCCGGGAGCAGTGTGAGTGGATTCTACTTCCACCACCCGGAGTCGAAATATTTCGCCGTCGGACGCTTGGGCAAGGACCAGGTCGAAGACTACGCCGCCCGCAGCGGCCGTGAACTCGCCGACGCCCAGCGCTGGCTGGGGCCGTATTTGGATTATTGATACGACTGGAACAAACTTCCGGATTCCTCCTGAGGGCTTCGCCTCAATCGAAGCCATAACGGACTGTCTGATCGTCCCGCGTTTCGAGAAACCGCGGGAGTGACGCTCCGTTGCTCGCTCGCGTGCGGCATGGCTTGCCCCTGCAAACGCTGCCGCCCGCCTCCCCCCGCTTGGTTCACAAACGTCGTTGGGCAAAGGCGCCTGCCGCGACGTGGGTGAACCGGGTGTTTTTCTTCCCCTCCCCTCAACCCCGAGAATCCCTGCTCCATGAAGACTCGTCGTTTTCTGGCTGCGTGGCTGTGCGCCCTTGGCGGGACGCTGCTGCGCGCCGAAGAAGTTACCCTCCTTCCCGAAGCCGTTTCACGCATCTACATTCAAGGCGTGGCCGGCGCCCCCAACATCAGCAACGCCACCCCCGAAGGCACCGACATCGACACGCGGTCCCTCGACAACGCCACCGGCGCGGCCGTGCGCGGTTACATTCACTACCTGCGCTTCGATCTTTCCGCGCTGAACAACCCCAGTTTCCAGGCCGCGACGCTCGTGCTCAACCGCGTCGCCGGCGACGGACTTTCCACCGGACGCGTCGCGATCTACGGTCTGCTCGATCTGCCCGGCAACACGGCGCAGGATTGGAACACGAGTTCGTTTCCCGCCGGCGCGGAAGCCGACTTCGCCATGTATAACGACACCACTGGCGTCGCCGGCGCCGTCGCGATCAATCTCGCGCAGGTCGCCGACTTTTCCAACGACGAGGCGATCAGCGGCAACCGCGTCACGCTGAACACCGAAGCCCTCGCCGCCTTCCTGCAGGAGCGCGCTGACAATGGCGGACTCGCCACGCTGCTTCTCACCATGCCGAGTCAGGGCAACAACAACAACAAGTCGGTCAGCTACGCCAACTTCACCCACGCCGACGAATCCCTGCGGCCCGCGCTCGAAGTGGTTTACTACGATGCCAGCCTGCCCACGCCGCCCGCCAATCTGCGTGCCGACTCGATCTCATTTTCCGCCGATCCGACGCTGCAACTCGCGTGGGACGCGGTGCCCGGCGCCCTCAATTATCAGCTCTACCGGCAGTCGCCCGGCGAGACCGAATTGACGCTGATTTCAACCCAGCTGGGCAATGTCTTCGTCGACGATTCCGTCGCGCTGCTCGAGACCTACCTCTACGCCGTCGCCGTCACCACCGACAC
>CBINJL010000468.1:0-3316 GCA_966250925.1 uncultured Opitutus sp.
TGACCTCGACGATCTCGGTCTGATCGGCGCCGGCGACGGCCTGCGTCATCTCGTTGTGGTCAACGAGAATGAGGCGACGTTTCACCGGTCGCAGCATGTCGGTCTTGGTCAGGATGCCGGCGAGGCGGCCGTCGTCGTTGAGCACCATGAAGGCCTGGGCGGAGGACACGGCCATTTTCTTGCGCAGGTCGGACAAACGAATATCAGGACTGAGCGAGGAGAACTTTTGCTGGATCAGCGGACTGATGCTCGACGCGGTGCGGATCGCCCAGGCGGTGGTGGCGGTGTCGTGCGGGCTGACGAGGATGGCAACGCCGGCAGCATTGGCCTGGGCCACGACTTCGTCCTCGACGGGCAGATTGCCGGTGATGATGAGCGCGCGCACGCCGTTTTGGATCGAGCGTTGCTGGATGTCCCAGCGGTCGCCGACGACGACGATGGAGCGATCGGCCGGGATGCTTTCGGTTCGGGAAACTTTCCAGAACGATCGCACGTCCATGGCGCCGATGCGGATGAAGAGTTCTCCGACTTCGTCGTTGCGGACCGGGTTGAGAATGCGGGCCTTGAGCGCGCGAGCGATCTGGTCGAGGCTGGTCACGACCTTGCGCATTTCGCGCGGGGCGCTGATCTTCGGGACAAAGAAGCCGCCGAGATCGAAGATCGAAAGCTGGCCCTTGACGTAGCGCTCAGGGGTGACAACCGGGAGGACGCGCACATCGTGGTTGTCGATCAATTCCAACGCTTCCGCGCAGGTGGCGCCGTCCGGCACGGCGACGACATCGGAGATCATCACATCGCGGACACGCGGGGTGACATCGGTCAGGTAAACCGGCGCGGGCTGCTTGAAGCGGCTGAGGATGGTGTCGATGCGGGCGTTGGTATTGCCGCAGCGGGCGGCGATGTAACCGGTGTGCCCCTGGGCTTCCTTGAGCGCGGCGTAGGCGATGGCTGAGCAGACGGCATCCGCGTCCGGGTTCTTGTGCCCGATGATGTAGGTGTGAGGCGCGTTGGGAGCAGCGGTCATGTAAAGTGTTTAACGAAAGAAGGTGGCCGCCGGGCCGGGGACAGTAAACGGTAATTTAGGGCGGTGCGGTGAAGATAAGCCGGTCGCCAGAGGGCAGTGACGACAGGTCAACGGACCGGACCGTCCGGCTGCACGAGGCGTTCCCGGGTATTCCCGCGATCATTTCCGCCAGCGGTGACCGTTGCCGGTGAGGAGCGTTGCGGATAACAAGACCGGGGCTTTCCCCGAGCCGGTTTCCGCGCGACGAATCAGGCAATTCAATCAGGGACCACGCGCGGGAGCGGTGCCGTTGGGGCTGGCCACGCCGTTGGCGGTATCCTGACCGAGGATACGCACGGCCGCGTCGCCGTTGGTGCGGACGGGCACGGCTTCACGCACATTCGAGGTGGGACGGCCGGTATTGGCGATCAGCGTATTTTCAACCGCAGTGTAAAACGTGACGTTGCCGCCGAGAAAGACGATGTGGCCGCCGGTGTCACCATAGACGCCGCGATTGGGATCGTCTTCGGCGGTGGTGTTGCCGGTCCAGGTGCCGTCGGGGCGAAGTCCGCGGGTAAAGGCCAACGGAGAGGTGGGGGCATCGCCCGCGCGCAGGCCGGCCACGACGTTGAACGACGTCGTGCCGGTGGCAGTGAACGCCGCGGCGAGCGTGGGCGGCGAAGTGACGGACGGATCGAGCACGGTCGGCGGCAGGGCGGTCTGATCAACGGCGGCGTCGAGTTTGGAGAAGAGCAGGGCGGGGTCGTTGTAGCCGCCGTAGCGGGCAACCTGGCCAAACCATTGCCAGTAATCTTCGTCCGAGCCGGCGATGGGGCGGCTGGACTGGCGCGGGTTGGGCAACGCGTCGCGGTTGTCGGCGGCATAGATCAGGGCGGCCTTGCCGAGCTCGCGCAAGTTGTTGGCGTCGACGGCACGTTGCGCGGTTTCGCGGGCCTTGCCCACGGTGGGGATGATGATGGCGGCGAGAATGCCGAGAATGGCTATGACGGTCAGCAATTCGATCAGGGTAAACCCGACGACGGGGCGGCGCGGAGATTTCATGAGGCACGAATCAACAAGGGTTTGGCCAGCCCAGGTAACCCGATCAGTCGCTGGCGATCCGGCCCATAACACAAGCAGAAAGTCCGCGCCGGGCTGGACAAAGGCGCGCCGCTCTTCCTAGCGTCCGGCCACCTATGAAGATTTTCCTCGATGGCCAACTGGTGGATGCAGCCGACGCCAAGATCTCCGTGTTCGATCACGGCCTGCTTTACGGCGACGGCATTTTCGAGGGAATCCGCATCTACGACGGCAACGTTTTCCGGCTGGAGGAACATCTGGAGCGCTTCGAATACTCGGCCAAGGCCATCATGCTGAAGATGCCGTGGACGCGGCAGGAGATCAGCGACGCGGTTTGCGATACCTGCCGGGCCAACAACCTGAGCAACGGCTACATCCGCCTCGTCGTCACCCGCGGCGTCGGCGACCTCGGCCTTTCGCCCTGGCTGTGCCCGAAGCCCTCGATGTTCGTCATCGCCGACAAGATCGCGTTGTATCCGAAAGAGCATTACGACAAGGGCCTCGCCATCGTCACGGTGCCGACGCGCCGCATGAATCCCGCCGCGCTCAGCCCGGCGATCAAGTCGCTCAACTACCTCAACAACATCATGGCCAAGATGGAGGCGCAGCAGTTCGGCGCGCTCGAAGCCATCATGTTGAACGATCAGGGCATGGTGGCGGAGTGCACCGGCGACAATATCTTCATCGTGCACAAGGGGCGCATCTTCACGCCGGCGGCCCAGCAGGGCGCCCTGCGCGGCATCACCCGCGATGCGATTTTTGACATCGCGAAATCGCTCAACGTGCCGATAGAGGAGCATGACCTCACGCGTTACGACGTTTGGAACGCTGACGAGTGCTTCCTCACCGGCACCGGCGCTGAAGTCATTCCGGTGGTCAAGCTGGACGGCCGCGAAATCGGCGACGGCAAGCCCGGACCGATCTTCAAACGCGTGCTCGAAGCGTTCCGCGACTTGGTGCGCAAGGACGGCACCCGGCTCTGACCGGCTCGCCGCCAATCGCCTGTCTCACCGCTGTCAATGCGGTGTGACGGGTGTGCCACAACGACGCAAAAACTGCGTCACCTGCGGTCGGGATGACGCAAAATCCCGATCATCGGATAAGCGTTTCCCCGGCCTTGCAACGGACGCGTGTCGTGGCATGATGCTTGCAGTCGGTGAGGATGACTCGTTTCGGGCTTTCTCCCGGCAGTTTTTTCCGAGTCCCATTTTCCAAAACCCTCCATGGCCAGCC
>CBINJL010000469.1:0-3311 GCA_966250925.1 uncultured Opitutus sp.
GATATTCCGCTGGCGAGTTCGACGGATGCAGGGCGCTATGCATTGGCCGGGGTGCCAGCTCCTGTGATTACCAATGGAATTGATCTTGAAGTCGTTGAACCTGGGCACACCGCGAACTTTTCCGCGCGGTTGGAGCTTGCCGGCGACGGAGTGCCGCAAGTCGTGGGCTTTGTCGTGGAAGGTCGGGGGCAGCGCCATGTTATTGTTCGCGCGGTCGGCCCGACACTCTCAAGCTTCGGTATCGCCAGACCGGCGGCGGACCCCGGCTTTCGTCTTTTTGATAGTTCTGGTCGCGAAGTCTCACAAGGCGGTGCAGCGGTTGACACGTTTAGGTGGCGTGACGCTTTTGCGGCCGCTGGCATATTTCCTCTTACCGGAGGTGAAACCAGCTATCGGGATTATATATTGGACCCGGGCGCATACACCATTGTTGTGATGGATAATCGACTGGAGGGCGGAACCGCATTGGTGGAGATCTATGACTTCTCTTCACTCACGCCGAGGATTTCTCCGGAGGTCGTTCCACCAAGTTCGTAAAAGCGCCGCGGGCACTGTGAGCGCATTTTTAAGCGAGTGGTAGCCCTACATTTCCAAGGGCTATAGTATCATCCTAAATGCAGCAGTGTGCACCACGGCTCTGCGTTAAATATCAGCGTGGAATATAACATTCAGCGGAGGGCACCGATGCGGGTGGTTTCTTCGAGGGCGACTTCGGTCTGCGCCTGCGAGAGCGTGGTCGGCGCGAAGCCCGGAACTTCCACGCTGAGCGTCGGCGTTTGGCCGGGCCAGTCGGCTTCGATCGCGCAATGCCAGGGCGCGTCCGCATCGGAACGGCGGAAATGCACGGTCAGCGGGCCCCACGCGGTGGCAGTGGGACCGTAGGACAGGTGTCGCGCGGACGGGTCTTCCAGCCACGCGGCGGGCAATCCGGCACCGAGCACGAGTCCATCGGTTTCCTCGCGCACGAAGAGAGCGCGCATCATGAGCAGCCATTCGGCGGCGGCCCAGCCGTGTTGCCCGTCGCCCATGCAGCCCCCGCCGGTGAGCGGGTGGATCGCTTCCGGCCATTGACCGGTCGGCGAGGCGGCGTCGGCGACGGCTTGGATGATTTCCAGATAACGCGGGTCGCCGTGGCGCAGAAACGTCTGGGCCAGATCGAGCGACAGGTAGGCGTTTACGCCCGAATGAATCATGTCCTGGAAAAAGCCGCCGCGGTGGAAACAGTTTTGTGCCAGCCAGTCGGCCGTGCGCACGAAGCGGTCGGGGCCGAGTTCGTCGAGTTGCAACGGATAATCCGCGACCATCGAACCGATCGCGCCTGAATCGAGTCGGCGGTAGGGCGACGCCGGCACGCCGGCCTCACGCACCCTGGCGGGCAACGTTTCCCAACTGCGGCGGATGGCGTCGGCGAGGCTGTCGGCGTCACTTTCCCAACCGGTCGCCCGCGCGTCTTCGCCGCGGCGTCGGGCCATCCGGGCCGCGGCCCGGAGTCCGGCGAGGCCCCAAATATCATCCCAATAATAGTAGTCGTTGGGCCCGAGATGTTCGGCGCTGAATCCGGGTGGCAGCAGGCCGTCGTGGCGTTCGTCGGGCGCGTTGACCCGTTTGCGTGTAATCCAATCGGCCCCGGCGGAGAGGGAGGCCCACAAAGGCGCGTCGAGCAGCCGATCGTCGGCGCGTTCGGTGCGTTCGGCGATCCACAACACCTGGCCGTTGGCGTCCCATTCGCCTTCCTGGGAATGGAAGTAGCCATTGTGTTTCTGGCGGGCGGGAAAACGTTCCAGCAGGGCGCGGGCGCGCTTTTGCTGATTGGCCGCGATGAGGGCGTTGAGCATCAGGCAGGCATCGCGAAACCAGAAGCGGCGGTAGGTGTAGGGGCCGGGCACGACATCGCCCGGCGACAACAGATGCAGCGTGCGCACGGCGGCATCGTGCAGGAAACGCCAGTGGCTGTCGGGCACGTTGAGCCGGGGCGCGTCGGCCAGCGCCGGTTCCCACGCCAGTGGGCGCGGCAGCGTGGCGGCATTGCCGACCGGCGGCTTCGGCAACACCATGCGGGCGACGGCGCGGGTGGGCCGGTGGGCGGCAACCGCAAACAGCGCCGCGCCGGTGGCGAGTCCGGCATCACAGCGCACCTCACCCGGGGCGGTGTCGTCGCGGCCGGGCGTGCGGTGGGCGACATCGCCTTCCCGATAGGTCGAGGCCAGCCAGTGGGTCGGCGCCGGGGAAAGTGCGATCGGCGCGCCGGCATTGACTGTGATCCTTCCGTCGCGGTGATCGAGAGTATCCACGAAGCTGATACCTTCGGGATTGGTCGGACGCACCGCGAGGACGAGATGTCCCGGGCACTGGGCAGCGACGGTGGCTTCGAGGCGCAACACCGGCGCGGTGGTGCCATCGGCCGCGGCGGTGACCGTCGCGGTGCTGTGCAGACTGGCCAGCGGGGAGCGCGCTTCGGTCACGACGGTGAGGCCGGTTTCCAGATCGAGGCGCTGGGAAACAGTTTCGCACTGCGACGGATACAGCGGCTCGCCGTCGCCGTCCGGGATGAACCACCAGTCCAGCGACCAGCCGTCGAAACGCGGTGTGACCAGACCGCGCGGATCGATGATGGGATATTCCTCCATCCCGGGCAGGCCCACCGCGGTCCAATTGCGGTGGGTGAGATTGACGTGGGTGAAGGAAAACGCCCGCGGCAGAAAAGAGGGATCGTTGGGATCGAACTGGCGCACCACCCAGTAGGGCCAGACCCAGTCGAGGTTGTTTTGCAGGACCTTGGTGTTGACCAAGCCGCGGGCGTGAAAGGCCACGCCGGCGCGGATCAGTTCGATCGGTTCCTGCACTTCCGACGGTTGCGAAAATTGGCGCAAACGCCCCAGCACGGTGAGGGGGTCGAGGAATCCGCCGCGACGGGCGAAGCGACTGATGAGAAAGCGCCAGGGAAGCCAGGATTTCAGACGGTGCAGCAAAGTGGATACGGGGTTAGGCGGTGGGACGATCATCGCGTCCGGAGCCGCTCAGCAGCGAGATCACCAGCGCGATCAGAAAAACGTAGAACAACACCTTCGCGATGCCTGCCGCCGCACCCGCGAGCCCCGTGAACGCGAAGACTCCCGCGATCACGGCGATCAGCAAAAAGGTGAAGGACCAGACTAACATCGTAGAAAAGGTGGGAAAAGAGGTGAGCGATAAGTTCACATGATGGTATCTGGATGCGTGCCAACTTTGCTCCGGATTCAGAACCAACTGGTTGTCAGTAGGTAAGGATATGGGAGAAGAATGCATGACGCAGGAGTGACGGTTATCGCAAT
>CBINJL010000470.1:0-3301 GCA_966250925.1 uncultured Opitutus sp.
CCGGCGTTGGACGCGTGGTGCTTCTCGCCGGCGGATTTGGCGTGGTTGGGGTTGATTGCGGCCCACTTCTGTTGGTCGAGATAGGAGCCGGTATGCGCGAGCGGCAGATCGGCGGCAGTGACGGCCAGACCGCTGGCGTCGCGTTCGCGGTCGATGGCGAGCTTTTGTTCAATCCAGGCCGCGAGCGTGCCGCTGCCATGTCCGAATGCGCCGGGAAGCTCGCGATAGTCCATCGTCTGGATGGCGGGCGGCGCGCCCCAGTGAGCAGGAAACGGCCGGGGCGCCGCGGTGGTGGTGGCAGCCGGACCGGTGCCCTCGGGGCGGAACTCGGGATCGCGGGCGAGGATCCATTTATCGAGTTCGATTCCGTCCTCGCGCATACCGATGCGCACGGTGTGCCAACCGGAGTCAGGCACATCGAGCCAGAGCTGCATCGGCACACCGATATGAACTTCCGGCGTGCGCTGGCGGCAGTCCCATTGCCAGGCGTGTTTTTGGGTGGTTTGCCAACGCTGGCCGCTGGTCGGCCAAGTGTCGTCGAGACCGACATGCAGGCCGTTGTCCTCGGTGCCGGTGGAAAAGGTGCGCGCCCAAAAGTAGTAGCGACCCGGTGTTTCGAAACGCACCGGATAGCTGAGCACGGCGAGTTCGCCGGGGACGTGGGTGATGTTTTCACCCTTGATCAACGGATCGTCGTGCGTGCGGCGGGTGTCGGGCAGGATTTCGAGGTAGGCACCGCCGCTGGCGGTGTCGGCGTGACCGGGATCACCATCGGGTTCGATCGCCGGTATATGATTCGTGGATACGACGTGCCAGGCACGGACGGTGGTCCGGGTTTGGCTGGCGAAGTGTTCCGCCTCGGCCGCCACCACGCCGTCAACTTCGGCAAAGGCGGGGCCGGGGACGGGAGCGGCAGACAGTGCGCCGGCGACAAGCAGAGACGCGAGGAAGCATGCGGGGGCGGGGGTCATGGGGAAATCGGGCTGGGGCTGAGTCTGGCGTCGGCGGGAATTTCGGTCGTGGGTTCGCCGTCGAGCCAGCCGATCGAAGCGAGGAAGCGCTCGGTGGCGCGGAGCGTTTCGTAATAGCGCAGGTTGCCCCAGTCGCGAAAGTTGAAGAAGCCGTGCGCCGACGTCTCGTAGAGGTGGAGGTCGCAGCGTCCGCCGGCCGCGCGAATGCGCGCGGCGAAGTCCTGGCCGGTTTCGACGGGGATCAGATCGTCCTGAGTGCCGAGCAACACCACCGTGGGGGGCGGCAGGGCGGGACCGATGTTGTGCAGCGGCGAAAAGGCAGGGAAACGTGCTTTGATGCGTTCGTAACCGTAGCCGTCAGGCCCGTTGTCGATCACCGGATTAAAGAGCACGAGCGCATCCGGTGCGCAGGAAACATCGTCGGAGATTGACGCAGGATCATCGAATCCGGTGACGAAAGCGGTCGCGGCGGCGAGGTGCGCGCCGGCCGAGCCTCCGCCGGCGCCGATGCGTTTGTGGTCAAGCGTCCATTCGTCCGCATGGCGGCGCACCCAGCGCATCGCAGCCTTGGCGTCGGCCAGGCATGCAAACGGATCCGTGCCGTGGCGATTCTCCACCCGATATTCCGGTAGAAAAACAGTGAGACCGCGATCAGCCAGATGACGGGCCTGGCGATAAAACTGATTGGGCGAGCCGTGTCGCCAGCCGCCGCCGAAAAACAGCACCAGGGCGGGATGCGGTGCGTTGCCCGGGAGTGCGGGCGGGATGAACACATGCATCGCGAGCGTCGTGTCACCAATTTCCCGATACGTCACAATGGTGTCGGGTGGCGGCCCCTGCGGTGCCTCGTCGGCGGATTGCGCCCGGCCGACGGCGAGGGCGAGAGCCAGCAGCGCGAATAAGGGGAGGGCACGACGCAACGGGCGGGTAAAGAAACGGGCAACCATGGCGGCACGATGCAGCTTCGGGCCTCGGTTAAAAACCCGAAACGCCTTTATCGTATAAACGCAGTTAACGGCGGCGACATGGCGAAGTTCTAATTGTGCTATACGCTAAAGAGGTCCTTGCGTTGTTTCCGGGCCGGACCCTCGGTTGAGTCCTTTTCGATCTCCCCGACTGCGCGCAATCGCGTTGCAGCGTTACTCCAACCCCAAGCAAAGCGCCGGTGACATTGACCGGCATCATTAACGTGATCTTGAGAACTCATACCGTGAGCCCGCGCTGGCTCGTCACTCTGCTGGCCTGTGTCGCCGGCACTTCCCAAGCGCAGGAAGCCCCTGCGGATAACATCGTCGAGCTCAGTCCTTTCCAGGTGAACGCCGAATTGGACGATGGCTTTGTGGCCGCGACCTCTCTGGCCGGCGGCCGCCTGGCCGGCGACTTGAAGGACACGCCCGCTGCCTACTCGGTGCAGACGCGCGACTTCATCGACGCGCTCAATCTCAACGACCTTTCCGAGGCGTTGGAATGGACGGTCAACGCGACGAGCGTTGAGGAAGAAGGGCGTCTCGCCATCTTCGGCAACGGCGACATGACCACGTCGATTCGTGGTGTCACGGCGCCGGGACGGCAGCGTAACTTTTTCCCGATCAACCTGCGGTTCGACAGCTACAATCTTGATCGCTTCGACTATGCGCGCGGTCCGAACGCCATTCTCTTCGGCACCGGTTCCTTTGCCGGCACGCCGAACGTGATGACGAAGCGGGCGCGCACCGATCGTGATTTTGGCCGCATCGATCTGCAGGTCGGATCGTGGGATCACTACCGCAGCACCTTCGACTACAACAAGACGCTCACCGACAAGCTGGCCTTCCGCGTGAATCTGCTGTGGCAGGATTCCGATGACTGGCGCGACTTTCAGTATGACCGTCGCAAAGGCGCGACTGGCGCCGTGACCTGGCAGGTTTCCGACACCACCACGCTGCACTTTGAAGCGGAGGGCGGACACACGGAGGAAAACAAGGCCTTCACGCTGATCTCGGACTTCTTTACCGGTTGGGACGGCGAGACTGTTTTTGCCGAACAGGTCACCAACAGCACCGTGCCGGGCCGCGCCGTGCTTGACGCCGCCGGCGTGGTGCGTTGGGGCAGCGACACCGATCCGTTCCTGGTTTATGTTCCGGAATTCGGCGGTTCGGTCATTCAGGATTTCTCCGGCAGCATGGCCACTGAGGGCGGTGGGCGTCGCGCCACCACCGGCGTAGGCGGCACGCCGCGGCCGTCCGGTTCACCCGATCCGGGCTATCGCGACCGGCCCATCATCGGCATTCCCAATCTTTACGACGGTCGTTTCGATGCGGCGCTGGCCGGCTCGGCCTTCACCGTGCCGA
>CBINJL010000471.1:0-3279 GCA_966250925.1 uncultured Opitutus sp.
CAGGGCACGACGTTTCATCTCTTCCTGCCGGCGCTGCCTGTCGCCGCTGAACCCACTGCAGTCGCGGCCCACTGGTGATGTGCCTGTGATCGCGTTGCCAAACTCCCCCTCGCGAGCTAGATCCTGACGCCATGTTGCTGGCCGCCGCGGTGCACAACCCCTTCCTGCTTCCGATCTGGTTCGAACTCGCCGCCGTGGGTCTGATGGCGCTGACCGGCGGCATCGTGGCGATGAAGCGCGGTTACGACGTGGTTGGCATTGCGGCGCTCGCGCTGTTGGTCGGGCTCGGCGGCGGTCTCATCCGCGACGGCATTTTTATTCAACAAGGGCCGCCCAGCGTCGTGACCAATCCGCTCTACATCGAGGCGGCGCTGCTCGGCGCGGCGTTCGGCGCGTTGCTGGGCGACCGGGTCGAGCGCTTCCGCCGCATCATCGCCGGCGTCGACGCCCTCGCGCTCGGCGCCTATGCGGCCTTCGGCGTGCAAAAAGCACTCGGTGCCGGACTGCCGGCGGCGGCGGCGATTCTGGTTGGCGTGGTCACGGCGGTCGGCGGCGGTCTGTTGCGCGATGTGATCACCAACGAGGAACCGCTGGTGTTTCGTCCCGGCCAGTTTTACGCCTTGGTGGCGCTGGCGGCATCGACGCTGTTTGTCGTGCTCACGGTTGAGGTCGGTTTGCCGCCCACCTGGTCGGCGATCGTGGTCACCGTGCTGACGTTTGTCTTTCGCGTGCTGACGATCGTGTTCAATTGGAAAACCGCCCCGTTGGCGCCGCCACCGTCGGCGCCGCCGTCACGCTGAACTTATGTTCGGCATTTTGATTTAACGCAAAGAGCGCAAAGCCCGCCGAGGACGCAAAGAAAGGCGGTAAGGGAATAGTAACGACGGCGCGGGCACTCGCCCGTAATCTCGCTTTGCGATCTCCGCGAATAACCCACGCCAAGAGCTGCATGACGGGGCTGATTTACGATCAGTGGCCATCAGTGCTCATCAGTGGTTTCCACCGCCTCCCTTCGGCAATGGTCTTCATCAGCCGGAGGCATTCAGTTTAACCACTGATGAGCACTGATAAGGTCATCATTGAACCTGTGTCCCGCCGTGATGTTTAACGCGGAGGTTGAAATCCGCCCGCACGAAAACCGTGCCGACCCCGGCGACACTTGCCGGAGCCGGCACGGATTGCAGGCAACGCGCCCCGGTGGTGACAGGCGTCAGCCCACGCGGGGAAAATGTCCGACGGCGGACCGCGACGGTTTCTCGGCCTGACTCAGCGCTGAAAATTCAGGCGCAAGCGCCCGGGCGCAAAGTCGGTCGAATAACCGCCAAACCCAACGAATCGTCTTCATGGCGGGGTAATTTTAGGAATCTCAATTGATTGTTAGAAAGCGACTTGCGTCTACTTGTCACGTATTACGTGACAAGTGGACGGGCCGTCGGGGCGAGGGAACGCGTGGGTGGCAACACTGCGGGTGGCGCGTGGCGTCAGGGCAGGAGGGCGTCCCAGAGGGTGAGGACTTCGAGGTCTTCGCGGAGGCGTTTTTCGCCGGCTTCGCGGAGCTGGCGGGCGCGTTCGCGGGAGACGCCGAGTTCCGCGCCGATGCGATCGAGCGTGGCTTCCTCGAGATGATAACGGCGCACGGCGTAGGCCTGCTTTTCGGGCAGACGGTCGAGCGCGCCGGTCAACCGGTCGAGCAGGTCGCCTTGTTCGGCATGGCGGGCCGGGCAGGGCGAGGCCGGGTCGGCCAGGTTCTCGTCGACGATGGGCGCGCCGGCTTCTTCGGCGGCGAGGTCGGCCAGGGCGGCGTTGACCTCGGGCAGGGAGAAGTCGAGCGCTTCGGCGATTTCGAAGGTCGACGGCGCCCGGCCGAGCTCGTGGGTGAGCTCGTGTTCGACGCGGGAGACGGCGCGGGCGCGTTCCCGCCGCCGGCGGGCGAGCGGATCGAGCCGGCGGAGTTCGTCGAGCATGGCGCCGCGCACGCGGACAAAGCAGAAGGCGCGGGCGTCGCGATCGGAGCCGTTGAAACGCCGGGTGGCGTTGACCAGCGCCTCCCGGCCAGCCGAGGCGAGGTCATCGCGATCGACGTGGGCGGGGAGGCGCGGGGCAAGGCCCGCCAGCGCCCGGTCCACCAGGTCGAGCAAGGCGACCGGGTCGGGCGAAGGTTCGGGCGGAGGCGCGGGGCAGAGGGTGCTTGGTGTGATCATGGCGAAACGCCCGCCGGAGAATTCACGAGAGCCACAGGAGGGGTGGTCTCGTCCGGAAGTGGGGTTTCGCGGGCTAAAAAAAATCCCACTTCCGGTCGGGAAGTGGGTGGCGTAGATGCGAAAATTTTTCTCGCTGGGTTAAGTTACACCACTTCCCGGGTTGGCGCGGCCGTTGGCGGATACGACGGCATGACGAAGGCGGAGGCCACGCATGGTGAGTCGGTTCCAGCCAAAGCCGGTGCCGGTGGTTTTGTCCTCGGTGGCCGGACACATCACGGCCGCCGGCAGAATGGACATTTGGATGTCGTAGGCGGTGATCATGATGGGTGAGGGCGGTTGAGGAGAGGAAGTGAGGGGTGTCTGTGCAGGGAGTTACGGCCGGCGTTTGATAGTGATCAAGGGGGCGCTTGAAAAAAAAATTCAGCGGCAGCAAAAAATCTGCAGCGACGGGCGGCAACGCCGGATTTTGGAATGGGTCAGCGGGCGGCGATCCTGGCGCGGGTGGGTTTGGCTTTTGCCTTGGGTGCGGCGGCGGCGCGGGGCGGACAGGTGGCGCCGTCGAACCACGTGCCTTCGACGTAGGTGGTGGTCGGAATTTCGGGCACGCCGTATTTGTTGTAGTGGAGCTGACCGGCGAGGATTTCGACCGCGAGCTGGCCGACGTGGTAATGGTTCTGGCGCACGCCGGCGACGGCGCCGTCGAAGGCGTCGAGAAACAAATCGACGAAGGCGACGTCGCGGGGGATTTCGAGGCCGAGTTGTTTGAAACACGGATCAACGAAGGAGCGCTTGCTGAGGATCACGTCGGGTTTGTGCTGGCGATACCACTCCTTGAACGACGGCGCGGGCGCCTCAACGTCGTCCTTGCTTTCGGCCATCCAGGCTTCGACCGGTTCGAGGTCGGGGAAGACAAACATCGGCACGCGGTCGGCTTCGGGGCTGAGCGTTTGTTCGGCGAGGAAGCCGGCGGTCCAGAGGTGATCGACGCTGTGGTCCCAACCGCGATGCATGACGCAACCGATGCGTTTGTAGCCGAGTTCGCGGGCGTGGCGCATGGCCAGACGGATGATGTTGCACT
>CBINJL010000472.1:0-3278 GCA_966250925.1 uncultured Opitutus sp.
GGCGATGACCGCGAGCCCGCCGTCGTCGCGACGCAAGGCGGTGGCAAAGGACGGAGCGACCGGCAGCGCGGCGTTGAGCTCGGCGAGTTCGTCCAAGGAAACGTACCGCACGAACGGGGCGATTTCCTCGCGTTTCCAGGACATGATTTCAGTGAGCTTGTCGGCCATGGGCAGGGTGGGAAGGAACCACGAAACACACGCAGCGGCCGAAAACCAGACTCGAATTGCGGCGACGACGGCGCGGAAAACGGGCTGGCGGCGACGAGCCGGATTTCTATGCGTGTAATTCGTGTCGTTCGTGGTTTGCTCGCCGGCATGAACGCCTTGGAGGAGTTGAGACAAACCATCGCCCGGCTCCGCGCCCCGGGCGGCTGTCCTTGGGATCAGGAGCAGACGCACCAATCATTGGTGCGTTGCCTCATTGATGAGGTCAGCGAGTTGATCGACACGATCGACCGTGAAGACATGCCGCACATGCGCGAGGAGTTGGGCGATGTGCTGATCCAGGTCTATTTCCATGCCCAGATCGCGAGCGAGGCGGGGCACTTCGATCTCGCGGACGTGGCTCGGGAGGTGAACGAAAAATTGATCCGGCGGCACCCGCACGTGTTTGGCGATCACGCCAAACTCGGCACCGCCGGCGAGGTCATCACCAAGTGGGAGGAAATCAAGGCGCAGGAAAAAAAGAACGGCCCGGCTGCCAGCGGTTTGTTCAAACCGCAACCGCCGCGCCTGCCGGCCACGATGCTGGCTGAGTCCGTTTGGAAACAAGTGCTCAAAAAGGGACTGTTGCCGGCCGGCGACGAGTTGCGCACCGCGGTGGAGACGCGCTCGGTTGAACTCGACGATGAACGTCTGGGCCGCGAACTGTTCCTCCTCTGCGCGGCGGCGCGTCAACGCGGACTCGATCCCGAAGGCGCCCTGCGTCGCGAATCCGATCGCGTGATCGCCGATGTCGAAGCCCGTCACAACCGCGCCTGAACCCGGCCGCGATGTGCCGCCGGAACTGGCTCAGGCCTGGCTCGATCCCTTTACGGATTGGCTGGCCAAGGAGCGGCGTTTCTCCGCGCATACGGTGCGCAACTATCGTCACGCCTTTGTCGATTTTTTCCTTTGGCTGCAGGACTCCGGCATTGACGCCAAACCGTTTGACGAACTGACCCGACGGGAGATGCGCGACTTCGTGATCGAGGCGCAGCGGCGCTTCGATCGACGCACGCTGCATCTGCACGTGTCGGGTCTGCGGGCTTTTTTCCGTTTCTGGATCGCGCGTCGGCGCATGACCCGAAATCCCTTCACCGGGATTCCGTTGCCGAAACTTGAAAAACGGTTGCCGCGTTTCCTGACCGAATCGCAGATGCGCACGTTGCTGCTGGGACCGCAGCGGCTGCTCGAAAACGAATCGCTCGACGCGTTTACAGCCTGGCGGGACCGTCTGATCATGGAGTTGCTCTACGGCGGGGGCCTGCGCGTGAGCGAACTTTGCGGACTGACTTTTGGCGCGATTGATCGCGCCGGCGGCACCGCGCGCATCGTGGGCAAGGGCGGCAAGGAACGCATCTGCCCGCTCGGTCGCGTCGCCATGGCCGTGCTCGAACAATGGGTGCGTAACCATGCCGTGGATACGAGCCGTGCCGCGCCGGTGGTGACGGATCGCGGCGGTGCGGCGATCGGCCCGCGAGAAGTCCAGCGGCTGTTGAAACGTTACCTGGCGCTGGCCGATCTGCCGGCCGACCTCACGCCGCACAAGCTCCGCCACAGCTATGCGACGCATCTCCTGAACGCCGGCGCCGATCTGCGGCTCGTGCAGGAATTGCTCGGCCACGCCAACCTCGCGACCACCCAGATCTATACCCATGTGAGCGTGGCCCGGCTCAAGGATGTGCACGCCAAAGCCCATCCCCGTGCCTGATTTTCCCCGATGCAGCAGTGATCAGGGCGCTTTCCTCAGTCGGAAGCCTCAAGATTACTACTGTAATAATTGGGTAAAAAACCTCAATTTCCCCCGGCATGCCGGGATTTAGTAGTCAGGATCACAGCAAACCCCTAAGACCGGGCGACATGTGCGCAACTTTGGCCCCCGCTGCGTCGTTGAAAACCACCCGCGTGCTGGTGGTCGATGACCATGTTTCCGTGGTGGAAATGGTTATTCAGTTTCTCGAAAGCCTGGGGGGATTCTCTGTGGTGGGACAGGCTACCTGTGTGGATGAGGCGACGGAAATCGGACTGCGGGTGCTGCCCGATCTGGTGATTCTGGATCTCGTGCTCGACAACGGGTCCACCGGCTTGCGGGTGATCGACGATCTGCGCCGACGCAGTCCGCACACCCGTTACATGATTTATTCGGGCAACCTCACCCTTAATGCCGTGCGCGCCGCCATGGGGGGAGGCGTGCTGAGCATCGTCGACAAAGGGGCGCCGTTGCAGGACTTTCAACAGGCTCTGCAAAACACGCGTCAGGGCATCCCGTTCTACTCCAGCTCAGCGGCGGAATTTTTGCGTCACTTGGTGAAGGAAAAACGGCACGAAAAGCGGCCGATCGAGTTGAGCCCGCGCGAGCGTTCCGTGCTCACCATGCTGGCCGAAGGGCTGAGTTCAAAGGAGATCGCCGGGCGGCTCGGTCTGAGCATGCACACCGTGGTCAATCACCGCAGCAATTTGATGCGCAAAACCGGACTGCACCGCGTGGCGCAGCTCTCGCGCTACGCGGTGGAGATCGGGTTGCTCAGCGCCCCACGCGGCGAATAAACGCGCGGGCGCGGCGCTCGGACGCCACGCGGTCACAGTCCGCGTATCACCGTAGTCATTACCTCGCAGGCGCGGTCGATGGCGGCGCCTTCATGGGCGGTGCTGATGAAGCACGCCTCATACGCGCTCGGCGGCAGATAGACGCCGCGTTCGAGGCAGGCGTGGAAGAAACGGCCGAACAACTTCGCGTCGGTCGTCTGAGCCGAAGCGAGATCACGCACCGGTTCGCCGGAGAAGTAGGTGCACCACATCGAGCCGGTTTGCGGCACCTGAGCGGCGATACCCTTGGCCTGCAACGCGGCGCCGACGGCGTCACGCACCTGGTGGCCGAGACGCTCCAGGCGCGGGTAGGGGTTTTCTTCGTCCAACAGTTTCAGCGCGGCGATACCCGCGGCCATCGCCAGCGGATTGCCGCTCAGGGTGCCGGCCTGATACACCGGACCTTCCGGCGCGAGGCAGGCCATGATGTCGGCTCGACCACCAAAGGCGCCGACCGGCAGACCGCCGCCGATGATTTTGCCCAGCGTGGT
>CBINJL010000473.1:0-3278 GCA_966250925.1 uncultured Opitutus sp.
ATTGGCGCAGAAATTCAAGACCTCGTCGCCAGGCGCCGTGCGGATCAAGGCGCCGACGTTTCCGGATCGCGATTTTCCCATCACCGAGTTCGGCGCGCAGGCCGGCGGCTCGGCCAAGGTCACCGGAGCCATCGCCGCCGCCATTGCCGCCGCGCACGATGCGGGTGGTGGTCGCGTGGTGGTGCCGGCGGGCGAATGGCTCACCGGCGCGGTCCATCTGAAGAGCAACGTCAACCTTCACATCAGCGAAGGCGCCACGCTCAAGTTTTCCACCGATCCGGCGGACTATCCGGTGGTCTTCACCCGCTGGGAAGGCGTCGAATGCATGAATTACTCGCCGCTGATCTACGCGTGGGAACAGCAGAACATCGCGGTGACGGGCAAGGGCACGCTGGACGGCCAGTCGAATTGGGAAAACTGGTGGAGCTGGAACAAGGGCGCCAAGCGTGCCGATCGTCAGCAGGTGCCGGACCGCGATCGCCTCATCGCCATGGGCGCCGCCGGCGTGCCGGTGGAGGAGCGCGTCTTTGGTCCGGGACACTACCTGCGCCCCAACTTCGTGCAGCCCTATCGTTGCGAAAACATCCTGATCGAAGGCGTCACCATCGTCGGCTCGCCGATGTGGGTGATGAATCCCGTCCTTTCGCGTAACGTCACCGTGCGCGGCGTCACGGTCATTTCCCACGGCACCAACAACGACGGCTGCAATCCCGAGTCGTCGCAGGACGTGTTGATCGAGGACTGTCTTTTCGACACCGGCGACGATTGCATCGCGATCAAGTCCGGTCGCAATGAGGATGGCCGCCGCATCGACGTGCCGTCGGAAAACATCATCGTGCGCAACTGCGTCATGAAGGACGGTCACGGCGGCGTGGTGCTCGGCAGCGAATGCTCCGGTCACATCCGCAATGTCTTCGTGGAAAACTGCACCATGGACAGCCCGAATCTTGATCGCGCCCTGCGCTTCAAGAACAACGCCGTGCGCGGCGGCATCCTGGAAAATGTCTTCATGCGCAACGTCACCGTGGGCAAGGTCGCCGAGGCCGTGCTCACCATCGATCTGCTTTACGAAGAAGGTGCCAACGGCGAACACATGCCGACGGTGCGCAACGTCGAGATCGACAACGTGACCAGCACCGAAAGCCCACGGGTCATGTTCATCCAAGGGTTCGACGGCGCGACGGTGGAAAACATCCGGTTCAAGAACAGCACCTTTTCCGGCGTCACCGCCACCGAAGTCCTGTCGCATGCGCGCAACATCAGCTTCGACAACGTGACCATCAAACCCGCCGGTGGCGCCAAGGGCCGCAACTCCGTCGCTCCGCCGCCGCCCGCTGCACCGGCCGCCGGCTTGTAACTTGCAGGGGTCGAGCTTGCTCGACCCGCAGTGCGTCAGCCCGCTTCAAATCTTACGACACCACTCCACTGCGGGCGTCGCAAGCAACGCCCCGGCAGTTTCCCTGCTCAGCCCCGGCAGTTTCCGAACCCATCTCCTGCTGATTCCGATTCCTGCCTGCTCACTTCACTGCGGAAAATGTCAATGATCCTGCGGATAACCGCCTGCCTGTCGGGCGCAACGTTGCGTTAGGATCGCGGTTGCTCCATCCCGCTTGGCTTCCGGTGAGCCGGCTACCCGCCACGCCCGCCGTTTTCTGTTTCTCCCGCTCGCTTCGTCCCCACCACCCCGTTTTTTCGTCCCCAAATTTCATGCGCAAGGAAACCTCTTTTCTCGCCGTCGGCCTCGTGCTGGGCGCGCTGCTCAGCGCCGGCCTTTTTGTTCAATTGCAACGCGCCGCGCGCCAGCAGGGCGCGGGCGCCGGCGCGGTGCGAGTGCTCAAGCTCGGGCACGCGCTCGACCAATCACATCCGGTTCACACCGGCATGGAGTTCATGGCCAAACGACTGGCGGAGATTTCCGGTGGCGCGATGGAGATTCAGATTTTTCCCAACGGCCAGTTGGGCTCCGAGCCGGAGTGCATCGAGCAACTGCAGCGCGGCGCGCTCGCGATGGTGAAAACTTCCGCGGCGGCGATGGAGGGCTTCGTGCCCGAGATGGCGGTGTTCGGCCTGCCGTATCTGTTCAGCGACGACACTCATTATTGGAACGTGCTCAACAGCGACATCGGCAAGGAGCTGCTCGAAGCCGGCGCCGGGGTGGGCATCCATGGGCTCTGTTACTACGACTCCGGCAGCCGCAGTTTTTATACGGTCTCCGATCCGGTGCTTACGCCTGCGCAGGTGCAGGGCAAAAAGGTGCGCGTGCTGCCGAGCCGTATGGCGATGGACATGATTTCGACCATGGGCGGCGCGCCCACGCCGATTCCGTGGGGCGAGCTCTACACCGCCCTGCAGCAGGGCATGGTTGACGGCGCCGAGAACAATCCGCCCAGCCTGCTCTCCAGCCGGCACTACGAAGTGGCCAAGCACTTTTCGCTCGATGAACACACCCGCATTCCCGACATGGTGATTTTCTCACAACGCATTTGGGAGAGCCTCAGTCCGCAGGAAAAGACGTGGGTGGAAGAAGCCGCCAACGAATCCGTCACCTTCCAGCGCGCGCTCTGGCAGGAGAAAACGGTCGAGGCGCTCGAACAGATCGAGGCGGCCGGGGTGACCATTCATTATCCGGACAAGGCGCCGTTTGTTGAAGCGACCAAGCCGCTCTACGAAAAGTTTGAAGGCTCGTTGGTCGGCGATCTGGCCAAACGCATCCGGGAGGTGAAATGAGCTACCGTCTCGGCAACGAACCGACGCCGTCGAATCGGCTGTGGGCGCTGATCGTGCGCGGGCTGGAATGGCTTACCATTCTGATGTTCGCGGCGCTCACGCTCGACGTGTTGTGGGGCGTGGTTTCCCGTTACGTGCTCGGCTCGCAGAGTCGTTGGACGGAAGAGCTGGCGGTCTATCTGCTGGTCTGGGTCTCGCTGCTCGGCGCCGCGCTGATGTTTCGCGAACGCGGTCACCTCGGCGTGGATTACTTCGTGGGTAAACTCGACCCGGCGGCGCGGCGGTTTTCCGCTGTGATCGCGGAATGCGCGGTCATCGTTTTCGCCGCCTTCGTGCTGGTGTTCGGCGGCTTCATGCTGGTGAGCGAGACGCTGCGCTCCGGTCAGCTCACGCCGGCAATGGGATGGAAAATCGGTTATCTCTACAGCGTGGTGCCGCTCAGCGGCGTGTTCGTCATGGCGTTTTCCATCGAGCATCTCGTCACCGGACGCACCACCGCGTCGGCCGATATGATTGGAAAGGATATCGAATGAGCATCGAAGTTCTCATCC
>CBINJL010000474.1:0-3270 GCA_966250925.1 uncultured Opitutus sp.
ATGTCGAGGAGCTGATAGCCGAGTGACGTGAACACGCCGGTCCCGATCATGTTGGCGATGATGACGGCGGACGCGATGGTCGGTTTGTAGGTCGTGCGAGTCATGACGGCGGCGGCAGGACGATGAGCGGGAAACAGGAAAGCGAGACGGCTTTGCTCACGCGGAGCCCTGGGCACTGCAGGAGCCGAGCCAGGCCGCGTAACCCGCTTCATCGAGTTCGCCCGCCGCCAGCGCGAGCGTCTTCAGGACGGCGTCGACTTCGCTGCCGGTGAAGGCGACGCCGTTGGCTTCGAGAAACAAAACCGCGGCCAGAAATGCGATGCGCTTGTTGCCGTCGAAGAACGGATGATTCTTGGCCAGACCGAAGGCGTAGGCTGCAGCCAATTCAGGCAGCGACGGTTTGCCATACGCCCAGAGATTTTGCGGACGTTGCAACGCTGAGTCGAAGAGCCCGGAATCTCTGACACCGGCCAGGCCACCGAACAGGCCAAGGGATTCCTGGTGCAGGGCGAGAAGCGTATCAGGAAGTAGCCAAATGGGAGTTTTCACTTGGCGAGCTCGCGCAGGGCGTTGCGGTAGCGTTTCATCAGATCGCGACCGATGTCCATCTGGCGCTCGAACTCCGCGTCGCCCGGGGTGAGGCGGAAGCCGCCGTCGGGGGTCTTGGTCAGAAACAACGCCTGACCTTCTTCGACCTGCATCTCAGCCAACGCCTCCTTGGGCAGGATGACGCCGAGGGAGTTGCCGATTTTGCGAACTTTGGTGCTGTAGGCCATACAAGGTATAACGGACGTTATAACAGGAAAGTCCAGCGGTGAACCGAGAATTTTGTGAACCACGAAATACACGAAACACACGAAAGAATACGTCTTGTTTCCGTGTGCTCCGTGTAGTCCGTGGGCCTGAACTCAGGCTGACGGTTTCGTGTATTTCGTGTGTTTCGTGGTCACTCCTGGCCTTTCCCACGCTCGGCCATCCGGCGCTTTAAGGTTTCCAGTGGATTTTCGCGCTCGAGATTGGCCTGCACGTCGAGGGCGGCGCGGGTGACTTCGCCGGGCGGATTCAAAAAGCCGAGGTCATCGAGCCAATCCAGGAAACGTTCCTGCCACTGTCCGAAGCCGACGCCGTCGCGGCCCGTGATCCCGGCAGTGGCCGGCGCCTGGCCGGGTTTGCCGCGGTCGCCGGGATGCACGCCACGCGCGTAAAGATGCAGTTCGACGTTGGGCACGCCGTCATTGAGCAAGGCGGTGAAATATTCCGTCGCCCAAAGCGCGTGAATCCAGTCACCCCAAGCCGGCCCCGTCAGAAATGCCGGGGGCGCATCGCGCGGAATCGCAGGCGTGGTTTCGAACCCAAAGAAAAACGGCGACGGCCCCGGATAAACCAGACTGACAAAATCGGGACGGGATGAAATCTCCGCGAGTGCGCTGTCGGTCTCGCGTTCGGCGGCATCGAAGTCGTCGTAAAACAAGGCGGCGCCGGCGCACAGTTCACCGCCGGCGGAAAAGCCGAGGGCGCCGATACGATCGGGATCGAGTTTCCAAGTCTCGGCATAGGCGCGCAGCAATTTGATCGCCTGCTGCATGTCGTGCCGGCCCTCGGTCGCCGGATCGTAGCCGGAGCTGCGCAGGCGGTTGCGCAGGATCGCGACGCTGATGCCGCGGCCGGTGAAAAACTTCACCACATCGGCGCCTTCGCCGACGACGTTGAGATTGTTGTGGCCGCCGCCGGCTGCGACGACGAGCGCAGTGCCGGTGTTGAGCTCACCGTTGGCCGCGTGGAACTCGATCGACGGATTGTGGATGTTGACGATGTAGCCGAGGTGCGGGGCGTTGTAGCTGCCGTAGTCTTCGGCCTCGTGCATGCGCTGCGTGTTGAGGTGGGGCGAGTTCGGCGCGTAGAGCGGCACGACGATGCCGCCGGGAACGATGGCGCGCGGGGCGTAGGGCGTGCCGGGCTGAGTGGGCGGACCGGGTGTCGGCACGTCCTGCGGCGCGGGCGGCGGTGGCAATTCGCCGACGGCTAAAATCGGAGTCAGTAGAGAAGTAATGCACGCGACGCCAAACGTCGCCATGCGCAGAAGTGGGGTGGGGCGATTCATGGGGAAACGCCTCGTAGCGTGTCCGCCGCCACCCGCGCGTAAAGCCACCGTTGGCGACGGGCGTTTTATGTTCACGCCGTCGCGTGTGCCGCCGACTCCGCCGCCTATGTGGAAGCGTTCACCACTTGCCGAGTTTCGGCGAACCGCCGCCACCGAGACCGGGCATGCCGCCGGCACCGCCCATGGCCTGCATCTGCTTCATCATCTTCCGGCCCTTGGAGCCCTTCATCATCTTCATCATCTTCTGCATTTGCTGGAATTGCTTCAGCAGTTGATTGACTTCGACGACCTTGACGCCGGCACCGTTGGCGATGCGCATGCGGCGGCTGCCGTTAAGCAATTCGGGTTTGCGCCGCTCCTTCACCGTCATCGAGAGGATGATGGCTTCGGTGCGCTTCATCTGTTTCTCGTGACTGTCGTCGAGCTGCACGTTGTTCATGCCGGGCAGCATGCTCATGATGCTCTGCATCGAGCCCATCTTTTTCACCTGCTGCATCTGGGCGAGAAAGTCCTCCAGATTGAAGTCGGCCTTGCGCAACTTCTCGGCCATGCGCTCGGCTTCCTTTTCGTCGATGTTTTCCTGCGCCTTTTCGACGAGGGAAACGACGTCGCCCATGCCGAGGATACGGGAGGCGAGACGATCCGGATGAAACGGTTCGAAGTCGGCCGTCTTTTCACCGATGCCGACGAATTTGATCGGCACGCCGGTGATGGACTTGATCGAGAGGGCGGCGCCGCCGCGGGCATCGCCGTCGAGTTTGGTCAGGATCAGACCGGTGAGGTTGAGCGCTTCGTGAAACGCCTTGGCGACGTTGACCGCTTCCTGGCCAAGCGCGCCGTCGGCGACGAGCAAGATCTCGTCGGGCTGCACGACTTCGCGAAGTCGTTTCACTTCCTCGATCAGATCGTGATCGATCTGCAGACGGCCGGCGGTGTCGAAGATCACCACCTCGGCCTGCGCGGCCTTGGCGGCGGCGAGACCGGTGCGCCCGATGGCGGGCACGTCCTTCGACGCGCGGTCGCAGGTGAAGCCGAGTTCGTTGTCGCGGGCGAGAATCTCCAGCTGGTCGATGGCGGCGGGACGATAGACATCGCAGGCCACGACATGCGGATTGGCGTAGCCCTTTTTCTTGAGCAGGCGGCCGAGCTTGGCGGTGGAAGTGGTTTTA
>CBINJL010000475.1:0-3267 GCA_966250925.1 uncultured Opitutus sp.
GGTTCCGCCGTCGCCGGTCTGCGCGACTGCAAGTGCCAGTCGCTGGCCAACACCCCGCGCTGCGTGTGGAATCCCGACATCGACAGCCCGATCGAGTACAAGGACGGCTGGACCCGCGTCCCGACCAAGGTGCCGTTCGACAACGCGTTCAAGGTGCAGTGGGAACTCTTCCTTAAACACGTCGTGACCGACTCGCCGTTCCCGTGGAACCTCAAGGAAGGCGCCAAGGGCGTGCAACTCGCCGAGCTCGGCCTCCAGTCCTGGGCCGAACGCCGCTGGCTCGACATCCCCGAACTCTGATCTGAATCAAAATCGCCCACGGACCACTCCACCGCTGATTAAAAAGCCCACGAAACACCCGAAATTACACGAAAAACTCCGGCCTCTCCTGTTCGGCTTTTCGTGTTCTTTCGGGTAATTTCGTGGGCTCAATAACAGCACCTGCCTCATCGCTTCCGTATATTCCGAGTGTTCCGTGGGCAACTCACTCTCTCCATGAAAACTGCTCTCGTAACCGGCGGCTCCCGCGGCATCGGCTTCGGTATCGCCACCGCTCTGGCCAAGGAAGGCTGGAACCTTGTCATCAATGGTGTGCGCGCCGAGGAGGCCGTCACCGGTCCGCTCGATGAACTGCGTGCGCTCGGCGTGAAGGTCGCTTACGCCCGCGGCGATGTCGGCAGTGCCGAAGGCCGCGCCGCCATCGTCTCCGCCGCCCAGTCCGCCGCCGGAGGCTGCATCAACCTGCTGGTCAACAATGCCGGCGTCGCGCCCAAGGTGCGCGCCGATCTGCTCGAAACATCCGAAGAGAGCTACGACTTCGTCGTGGATACCAATCTCAAGGGCGTGTTCTTCCTCACCCAGGCCTTTGCCCGCGATATGGTCAAAGCCCGTCAGGCCGACGCTTCGTTTACCGCCGCCATCGTCAACATCACCTCCATTTCGGCCACGGTGGTGTCGATCAATCGCGGCGAATACTGCATCGCCAAAGCCGGCTTCGGCATGTTGTCGCAACTCTTCGCCACCCGCCTCGGTCCCGACGGCATTCCGGTTTACGAAGTGCGCCCCGGCGTCATCAAAACCGACATGACTTCCGGCGTGACCGAGAAATACGACAAGCTCATCGCCGAAGGTCTTTGCGTGCAGCCACGCTGGGGCTTCCCGGAAGATGTGGGCAAAGCTGTCGCGGCGCTTGCCCGCGGTGATCTGCCCTACAGCACCGGCCAGGTCATCATGGTCGACGGCGGCCTAACCACGCCCCGACTGTGAACAACGCACCGCATTTCCCGCGGTCCGACATTTAGATTACAAAACAACAAAGCCCGCGCTTCCCGGCGCGGGCTTTGTTTTGTCATTCAGTCACTGCCACGACTGAGATCGGGACGGGCCGAGGTGTCCTGCGGCTCCTCTCTTTCTTCGAGGTCACCGCGCAGCTCGCGCAGACGTTGCTTCTGCTTTTCCACGTCCTTCACATTCGTCTCATGGTAGGGATCGTTTGAATCAGCCATGCCAGCGTTGAACGCCCCGAGACGAAACGGTTCCCGCTTTCGCGTCGGGTCAGGCCGCCAACGCGTGCCGATGACTCGCCGGCGCCACGGGCCGCGCGGCCGCTTCATGCTGCTGCCAAAGGATTTCACGCACCCGCCCGAGATCGCGCACCGGCAGGTCCGGGTCGAGTCCGTCGAGATGGTCGAGGCAGGCCTTCGTATTGGGCAACCCCAGCCATTCCAGCACCGAGAAAACCGTGCCGCGTTCGCGCACCACGTTCAGTTCGTTCCATTCCGGCAACGCACTGCGCAGATCCGAATGTGCCGCGGCCAGCAGCGCCAACACCGGATACTCCGCAAAGTCCGCCAAGAGCGCCGGACAATAGGCCAGCGCGGTCAGGGCATGCAGGCGGTGAAATGCAAACCGCTCAATCAGCGTGCGCCACTCCGCCGGGCAAAACTCCAGATAAGCCTTCCAATGCCGCGCCGTGAGCGTGACCGCACCGGCGCAAAACGAGTCGGTGCGCGCATCCGGCGTGTAGGGACGCCAGAGGCCGGGCGAGATTTCCTTTTCGAAGGCGACTTCTGGCCAGAGCGTGACGCGGTGTCCCTGCCCGAGATGATGCCAGGTCAATTCCGGCGAACGGGTCAGCAGGTTGAGCGAAGCGGTGCGGAGGGAGGAGACGGAGCGGCGACGGGTGGATTTCATGCGGCACAGATTATCAGCCGGCATGAGACATAGGTTGTCCCATGCTTAAAATTCCTCCAAAAACTTTCCACCCCCACATTCCCAAGTCGCCATGCCTGCCCCCGATTCCGGTTTTCGCTCCCGCTTTTCCGTCGAACGCATGATGCGCATTCATGACCGTCTGCGCGCCGGTCGACCGCTCAACTGCACGCGTTTCGCCGCCGAACTCGATGTTGCCCGCAAGACCATTCAACGCGACATCGACCACATGCGCGACCGCCTCGGTCTGCCCATCGACTACGACCGCGCGACGCATTCCTACGTTTATACTGCGCCGGTCGAAGCGTTTCCCACCGTGCAGATGAGCGAAGGCGATGCCGTCGCGCTCTTCGTCGCCGAACGCGCCCTGGAGCCGTTGCGCGGCACGCCGCTCTTCGAACGCCTTCAAGCCACTTTTGAAAAACTCACCGCTGGATTGAAAGGCACGGTCGATGTCACCGCCGCCGAACATGCCGCCGTTTCATTTCGTCAATTCGGTGAAGGCCGCACCAACGCCGCCGCCTTCGACACCCTGCAAAAGGCCCAGGACCAGCGCCGCGAAGTGGTTTTCGCCTACAAGAAGCCCGGCTCACGCCAATCCGAGTCGCGCCGTGTTCGCCCCTATCATCTCACCCATCGCGACAATCTCTGGTATCTCGTCGGCCACGATCTGGATCGCGACGCCATCCGCACCTTTGCCCTGCCGCGCATGAGCGCGGTTGAAGTGACCCGGGCGCGGTTTTCGCTGCCGGACGATTTCGAGGCGGAATCCTTTTTTGCGTCCGCGCTCGGTGTGGTTGAGGGCAAAGGCGATTATCTCATCCGTATCCGTTTCGACGCTACAGTGGCCGAGCGCATCGAGGAACGCGACTGGCACGAATCGCAAAAGCTCACCCGTCGACGCGGCGGCGGCATCGAGCTCGAACTGCGGCTCAGCTCCTTGGTGGAAATCGAGCGCTGGATTCTGGGCTGGGGCGATCGCGCCGAAGTGATTGCCCCGCCCGAGCTGCGCGACCAGGTCGCCCGCACCGCCTCCGCGATGGCCTCGCGCTACGC
>CBINJL010000476.1:0-3256 GCA_966250925.1 uncultured Opitutus sp.
CGCCTACGCCCGGCCCGCCGCCGCCACGTTTCTGCCCGGCGAGCTGATCCGTTTTTACCTGACCGACGACCCCTTGCCGGAGGGTTGGCTCGAAACGCTGGGCGAACTCTGGCGCCGCGACGATTTCGACCTGCACGCCCTCGCCCGCCGCGTGTTCTCCAGTCGTGCGTTTTATGATCCGCGCTTCCGAGGCAACGCGATCAAGGGGCCGATTCATTACTATCTCGGTCTGCTGCAGGATCTCGATCTCGACGTGCTGCCCGCGCCGCGCTTCGTGCTCAATCCGCTGCGCATCATGGGCCAGGATGTGTTTAATCCGCCCAACGTGCGCGGCTGGGTCGGCGGCCGTCAATGGATCAACGCCACCACCCTTTCCGCCCGCCGCCAGATGGTGCGCACCCTCGTCGACGGCGTTCCGGAAAAATTGCTCAACGCCGACGAGACCGCCGCCATCGCCCGCGCCGAAACCGCCGGGCGCGGGCCGTTCTTCTTAACGACTCCGCCGCCCCCGACGGAATTGCCCGACTGGGTCGACCGTCTGCTGCCCGGTGCTCCACCGGACGCGGCGCTCGACGCGTTGCGCCAACTTGCCGCCGATGATCCGGCCGAAGCCTTCGCCACGCTCCTGCAATCGCCCGACTACCACTGTTGCTGAAACCGCCCGCGCCATGTCTTCCGCCTCATCCCTTTTCCCGCCCCGCACCCGTCGCGAATTTCTCCGCCAATCCGGCGGCGGCATCGGGTTGCTCGCCTTCAGTCACTTCGCGCCGGCGTTTCTCGTCGGCACCGCCCGCGCCGGCGCGCCGCCGCCGGAAAAAGACCGCCGCATTCTCGTGCTCGTGCAGCTCGCCGGCGGTAATGACGGTTTGAATACAGTCGTGCCGCACACTGACGATCGTTACCACCGCCTGCGACCGAATCTCGGCCTCATCTCGCGAGAAATTCTCCCGCTCAACGACGACCTCGGGCTGCACCCCGCCTGCAGTGAACTGCATGCGCTGTTTAACGACGGTAAACTCTCCGTCGTCCAAAACGTCGGCTACCCCAATCCCAATCGCAGCCACTTCCGCTCCACCGAAATTTGGGAAACCGCCAGCGATGCCAACGAGACATTGCCCACCGGCTGGCTGGGCCGATTTCTCGACAACACCTGCGCGGGCAGCCCGGAGCTCGACGCCTCTCGCGATCCCGGCGCCGTGCACGTCACCACCGAGTTGCCGCAGTCTTTTCTCGCGGCCGATGAACACGCCGTCTTCGGCCTGCCGGCGCGCAATCGCCCGACCCGCGGCGCCCGTCCCGGCGCATCCGCCGCCGAAGTGTTGGAGCTGTTCGCCTCGCCGCCGACTGATGACGCTCACGACCACGATCACGAGGATGCCAATCACGCCTTCCTGCGCCAGACGACGATGAATGCGCTCGTCACCGAACGTCGCGTGCAACGCATCCTCGCCGCCGATCGTCCCGAGACGAAATATCCCGGTTCGCCCTTTGCCCAGTCGCTGCACCAGGTCGCCGCCATGATCGCCGCCGGATTTTCGACCCGTGTATACTTTGTCAGCCTCGGCGGTTTCGACACCCACGCCAATCAGGCCGGCACACACCAGAATCTGCTGCAGACCCTCAGCGCCGGTCTTGCCGCGTTTCAAAGTGATCTCACCGCCCGCGGTCTCGCCGACCAGGTGCTCACGGCCACGTTTTCCGAGTTCGGTCGCCGCCCCGCTGAAAACCAAAGCAAGGGCACCGATCACGGCACCGCCGCACCGCTGTTTGTGCTCGGTGCGCAGGTCCAGGCCGGCATCGTCGGCGACGCGCCAAATCTCGACCTGAGCGGTCCGCGCGCCGATCTGAATTTCAGCACCGACTTCCGCTCCGTTTACGCCACGCTGCTCGACCGCTGGCTGCAAACCGATGCCGATCGCGTGCTCGGCGAAACGCACGCCCGTCTCGGCTTCATCTGATCCGGCCGCAAACCGTTTACCGCACCAGCGCGCGCTTGCGCCGCTCGCGCCCGCGGGGTTGTGTCGGCGCTCCCGTGCTGTCTCTTGCCGCCATTCTTCGTTCCCACGCGCCGTTGCTGGTGCTCGATGCCAGCGCCACCACCGTGCACGTCGGCTGGATTCCGGCCGATCCGACCGCCGCGCGCTGGACCGCGGTCGAGGGCGAAGCCGGCCAGGCGTTGTTCACCGCGCTACGCGAGCTGGCTGTTTCGCCTGCCGGCGCGGCCGGTTTTGTGTTTTGCGAAGGCCCCGGTTCCATTCTCGGCATCCGCACCGCCGCCGTGGCGATTCGCACCTGGGTCGCGTTGCAGGAACGCCCCGTTTTCAGCTACCGCAGCCTCGCGCTGGTGGCGCAGGATTTGGGCGCCGACACCGCCACCGTCATTTGCGATGCGCGTCGGCAAAGCTGGCACGTGCTGCGTCGCGGAGAAAACGGCGCCGACACGATTGCACGGATTCCCACCGCGGAATTGTCGGTCGGTCCGTTCGTCACCCCGGCGGGATTTCGCTGCTGGAGCAAGCCTCCGCAACCGCCTCCCGCCGCCGTGCCGTATCGTCCGTTCGAATTGTCCGGCTTGCTGCGCGATGCGCCGTTGCTGCGTCCGGCTCCCGAGCCCGACGCGTTCCTCCATGAGGAACCCGACTACGTGACCTGGTCCCCGCAGATTCATCGCGCACCGGAACCCTCCGCATGATTCCGCAAACGCAATTCCCGCTGCGTTGCTGGGCTGAGATCGATCTCGCCGCACTCGAACGCAATCTGCGCCGCATCCGCGCCTCGCTGCCCGGTCACATGCGCTACGTCGCGGTCGTCAAGGCCGACGCTTACGGCCATGGCCTGCATCAAGTCGCCGCGCGCCTGATGCATGCCGGCGCCGATCTATTTGCCGTCGCCACGCTGGCCGAAGCTGCCGCCTTGCGCGAACTCGGCCCCGGCTGGCCCGTGCTGCTGCTCAGCCCGCTCGTGCCCGATGAGGACAATCTCATCCCGCGTTACGATGTCGCGGTGACCGTTTCCTCCCTCGCCGAAGTTGAGCGTTTTGAGCATGTCGGCGCCAAGGCGGGGCGACCGGTCGAGGTCCATCTCAAGATCGACACCGGCATGGGTCGGTCCGGCGTGTGGCATGCCGACGCGGTCGCCGTGTATCAAAAAATTCATGACGCCGCCCATCTGCGGCTCGCCGGCATCTACACGCATTACGCGAGTTCGGATGATGATCCGGCCTTCACCGCCGAACAGCGCACCCGTTTTCGCGCCG
>CBINJL010000477.1:0-3235 GCA_966250925.1 uncultured Opitutus sp.
GCGCTGCGCGACGCGTTGCTGGGGTCAAAACTGCGCGCGGTCGAAGTGCACATTTCCAACATCTATCGTCGCGAGGCGTTTCGGCATACGTCACTCACCGGCCCGGCCTGCGTGGGCGTCATCACCGGTCTCGGCCTCGAAGGCTACTTCGCCGCCGTGCGTTTTCTTTTGCGCGACTGATGCCGGACGCGATGACCGATTCCGAAACTTCGCCGGCGCCCTTCAACGCCTTCGCCAGCGTGGAAGGCGAGAGCTGGTGGGTGTGCCACGCCAAGCCGCGTTGCGAAAAGAAGTTCGCCGCCCTGCTGTGCGCCGAACGCATGGCCCACTACCTTCCGCTCGTCACCACCGTGCGTCGCTACGGCAACCGCGAACGCGCGTTTTCCAAACCGCTGTTTCCCGGCTACGTGTTTGCGCGCGTGCCGGAGGAACGAAAGGCATGCCTCTATCAGCAGGACCTGCTCGTGCGCATGCTGCCGATTGCCGATGAGACGTTGTTTCTGCGCCAGCTCGGCGACGTGCAACGCATCGTCAGCTCCGGTTTCGAAACCAGTGTTCACCCGCTCTTCAAGAAGGGCGCGCCGGTGCGCGTCGTGAGCGGTCCGCTCCGCGGTCTCGAAGGCGTGATCGACGACCCTGCCAACCCGAGCGGCATCATCGTCACGGTCGACGTGTTGCAACAGGGCCTCCATGTTTCGCTTCCGTTGGCCGATCTCAAAATCCTGCCGCGATGAGTGACGATCCGGCCGCCGCCTCAATTCCTCCCGAGCCTCAAACATTGCCGCCCGCCCCGGCGCACGCGGCGCAGCGTCTGGATTCCGCCGCCCTCGACCGGCTCGCCGCCTATGGCCGCGCCCTCGCTTCCGATGGCGTCGTGCGCGGGCTGATCGGTCCGCGCGAGGTGCCCATTCTCTGGGATCGTCATCTGCTCAACTGCGCCGCCATGGCCGAGGCGATCGAACCGGAGGCCAGGGTCGCCGACATCGGCACCGGCGCCGGCCTGCCCGGCATGGTGCTCGCCTTGGTGCGCCCCGACCTGCGTCTCATTTTAGTGGATACACTGCAGCGCCGCTGCGAATTTTTGCAGGAGATGGTTGATCACTTCGCGCTCGCCGACCGTGTCACCGTCATTTGGGGCCGGGCCGAAACCATTGCCCCGTGTGAAGCCGACATCGTGACTTCCCGTGCCGTCGCCGCGTTAAAGAAACTCGCGCCGTGGTCGTTTCCGCATGTTCGCAAAGGCGGTCGACTCCTCGCCATGAAAGGCCAGAAAGCCGCCGAAGAACTGGTGGCGGCACGCAAGACGCTCGCGCAATGGGGCGCGGACAAGGATGCCAAAATCCTCACCTGCGGCGCCGGCTGGATCGATCCGCCGGTCACCCTCGTCTCCGCCACCCGCCGCAAGTAAAACACCAAGGCGTCTCAGGAACTGTGTTTCTTACAGAAGGAAACAAAGGCAACTAAGTTACTTACGACGTTAACTTTGCGCCTTCTCCGTTTACTTCGTTTCCTTCTGTAAAATCCCCACTCCTCATAGGCGCAGCAGGATCGCTGCGATGACATGCAACGTGACGCAGGTCGCCAGCGCCGCCGCCACATCGTCCGCCACCACGCCCCACCCGTCCGGCAGATCCTGCAGTTTTGAAATGCCGAACGGCTTCAAAATATCAAAAACGCGAAACACCGCGAAGCCGGCCAGAAACACCGCCCAGGGCGACGCCCATGCGGGCAGCGCCGCCGCCATCAGCGGCCAGCCGAGAAAACAAAACGGCATGGCCACAAACTCGTCCAACACCACTTCGCCCGGATCGCGCCGGCCGAGACGAAACTCCGCCTCCCCGCACATCGCCACCGCGAGGTAGATGCCGAGCCCGCCGAAGAGCAGCGTGCCGAACGGTCCCAGGGCGTAGAAAAACAGGGTGAAATACAGCAGCCCCGCCAACGAGCCCCAGGTGCCCGGAGCCTTGCGGATGCGACCCACGGGGCCGACGGTGGCGAAGTTGAGCACTGTCTGCGACGGCAGAAAGCGCGGCCAGATCGGTTGGCGCAGCTTCATCGTATTCAGTCTGCCAGCACGTGGGCGTGTCGCCGGTAGTAGTTCCAACCCGAAGTCACAGTGAGCACCGCGGAGAGGAAATAAAGTCCGAGTCCGATCACATGCACGATCTGGATGATCACACTGTTTTCATTCTGAAAGAGTTCGCCGAAATCGTTGCTGAACATCCGCACGCCCATCAGCCAGCCGATGGCGTTGAGCTGGGTGAACGTCTTGATTTTCCCGCTCTTGTCCGCCTCGACCACGATGCCCTTGACCGCCGCGATCATGCGCAGGCCGGAGATGGCGAATTCACGCGTGAGGATACAGAGCAAGGCCAGCATCGCCGCCACCGTCAGCCCGCCAAAATAGTCGCCGTTGATCAGCGCGATCATCAGGCCCAGCACCATGACCTTGTCGATCACCGCATCCATGAAGCGGCCGAACTGTGAGACCTGCCCCGACTTGCGCGCGATGTAGCCATCGAGCCAGTCCGTCAGCGCCGCCGCAATGAACAGCCAGAAGGCCAGCGTCGCCGCCCAGTGAAACCGTGCGCACATCAGACCGACCACGATGAACATCATGGGCACCCGGGAAACGGTGAGCACGTTGGGAAGATTCCAGCGCATGGGCGGGCATTCACGCGGCGCGGTCAACGGCTTGCAACCCCGGAAACATCACGATGTGCACTCGCGCCCTTTCGGCGTCTCCGGTGTAGTCCCCATGTCCCATGCGTCACTGCATCTACCCCGGCACCTTCGATCCGATCACCTACGGCCATCTCGATGTCCTGCGCCGGGCCGCCCGGCTCTTCGACCGGGTCACGCTCGCCATCGCGCACAACCCCGGCAAGGGCCCGCTCTTCAGCCCCGAGCAACGCGTCGACATGATCCGCCCCGCCCTGACGGATCTGCACAATGTGGACATCACCACCTTTTCCGGACTGTTGGTCGACTTCGTCGTCGAACAAAAGGCCGTGGCCATCATCCGCGGCCTGCGCGCGCTCTCCGACTTTGAGTTCGAATTCAACATGGCGCTGATGAACCGGCATTTGAAACCGGAGATCGAAACGCTCTTCGTAATGCCGGCCGAGGCTTACAGCTACACCAGTTCGCACCTTGTCAAACAGGTCGCGAAATACGGCGGCGATGTTTCCAAATTCGTGCCGCCCAACGTCGCCCGCGCCCTCGCGACCGCTTA
>CBINJL010000478.1:0-3222 GCA_966250925.1 uncultured Opitutus sp.
ATGTCATGAAGGAAACCCAATTGCGCGGCCTGCGCGCCGGCATGAACCGGTTTGTCGGCAAGCCCGTGCGCCGCGACATGGTGCTTCAAGTGGTGCGACTGCGCGGCCGCGACAGCGCGGAGTAGGTTGGGTGGTCGGACAAGCCGATCCGGCATCGGGTCGGCACGAAGCCATGCAGGGCGTCAGATTTCGGCTGTCTGGTGACCGAGAAGCTGGTCCAGCACCTTGGCGAACGACCCGATTTCGTAAGGCTTGGGAATCAGTCCATCGAAACCGTGTTCCTGGTGGGTGGCCAAGGTGCGATCCGCGGAATAGCCGCTTGAGACGACAGCTTTGATCGTGGGATCGATTTGGCGCAACTGACGGAGGGTTTCCATCCCGCCCATGCCGCCGGGAATAGTAAGGTCGAGGATAACCGCGGCGAATCCGCAGCCGGAGGCGTGTGCCGCGGCGAACGCCTCGACCGCAGCAGAGCCATCGGCAACCGTATGGGAACTGTAGCCGAGGTGGCGCAAAATCCGGGTGGCCAACTGCAGAATGGCGGGCTCGTCGTCCATCACCAGCACCCGTTGTCCACGTCCGGTCGCATTGACGGAAGCCCGGGCAGGAGCGCGCAGGACGGTCGCTTCCGTCTCTGCCGCAGGAAGCCAGACCCGGATGGTCGTGCCGAGGCCGAGGGTGGAGCTTACCTCAATGTCGCCGTGGTGTTTGCGGACGATGGAATAGACCGTGGCGAGGCCCAAACCGTGACCCTCACGCTTGGTGGAGAAATAGGGGTCGAAGATTTTCGGGAGGTTTTCAGCGGGAATACCGCAACCCTGATCGCGCAGCTCCAGACGAAGATAACGACCGGGTTGGAGGGTGGCGAGGTGGTCGTGGCCGTTGGCCACATTCTTCAAGGTGATTTCCAACACTCCGCCGTCATCCATCGCCTGCATGGCGTTGATGACCAGATTCTGGACCACTTGGCTGATCTGCCCCTTGTCGACATGAGCGGGCCAGGCATCGCGCGCCAGACGCAGACGGCTGCGCACCGAGGAGCCGCGCAGGGTGACCTGGGTTACTTCACGCACGATACCCGGCAGGTCTTCGGCGGTGCGCACGGGGGCGCCGCCCTTGGCGAAAGTGAGGAGCTGCAGGGTCAGTTGCTGGGCGCGGACGACTGCCCGTTCGGCATCGGTGAGGCTTTCTTCCGTTTTGGAGCCGGCGGGCATGTCCAATTGCATCAGCGAAAGATTTCCCATCACCACCGTGAGGAGGTTGTTGAAATCATGGGCGATTCCACCGGCGAGAATGCCGAGCGATTCCAAGCGGTTGGCGCGTTCCAACTGGTCGGCCATTCGTCGTTCGCGTTCCAGCTGCAACTTGATTTGGGCGGTCTGTTCGTGCACCCGCCGGCGCAGCAGGCGCACCCAGATGACGCCCCCGGAAACCGCGATGCCGAGTGAGAAGATCAGAATCGCCACCCGGCGTGCCGTCCACCACGGCGCCGGGCGCAGCATCGTAATGTCATCGACGCGTTCGAGTGCCAGTCCGTGACCGGAGGTGCCGAAGCCGGAAACCTCGGACGGCACCAGCACCCCTGTCACCGCAATTTCCGCCCCGACGGTGGCAGGCAGGTCGATCGGACCGTTCAGCGTCGGAAGCACCGCTTCGAGCAAGTGGGTGTCGTGATGGAGAGTCAGGCGGGAGGCATCCGGCGTGGTCAGAACATTGACCAAGGTGCCGGCAACGCGAATGCGTCGGCCTTCAAGCGCCGCCAAGGGTTGGTCGGCCAAATCCAGATCGATCGCCGGCGGCAGTGTTCCCGCTCCCTTTGGTCGCAGCAGAGCCTCCCGCAGCACGATGGTGTCCTGGTGGCGTCCCAGGCGTCCGGCTGCTTCGATGCGGGTGCCCGCAGCGAGGGCGGTGGTATCGCGCGAATGGATACGGAGGATGCGATCGTCGGCGGCGAGATAGAGCCAGTGCCCCGGACGGTGGTGCGTCACCGTGCCGGATACCTTGACGAAACCACTGCGGTTGGGATCGGGGTTGAAAGAACCCAGCCGTGAAATCGGCAGTTCCGGAAGTTCGAAAGGGTCCGCCGGAGCGACATCGATCACTTCGACCAAGCCCTCGTGGGGAACACGAAGCTGGATGCCTTGCAGCTCACGGCTCGAATTGGCCACCGTGTGGCACACGCCTTGCGCCTCGATTACCGTGCGCAGGAGGTCGGTTCGGCGACGGTCGGAGGGCATTTGAAGCAGGAAGTCTCCGTGTTCGGTGGCAAGGCTGAGCCAGTTGAGGTCGCCTTGCCGGCGCACCTGATGCACATAGCCACGCAAGCGCACCCACTGGGCATCAAAGCTGCCTGACAACGCATCTTCCAAGGTGAGTTCCGGAGGTGTGGGAAACCCCATCGCGCCAAGACTCGAAATTTCCGAGGCGAGCACTTCCGGCGCAAAAGCACCGGCAACCACGGTGCCCCGCACGGTCAGCATGGACCCGACTTCGTGAACCGGGGCTTTCGGCGGGAGCCTCACCCGCACGCCGCCGCTCGCATCGCTCAGATAAAAAAATCTCGATCCTGGATGCCACCAGGTGACGACGCCCTTGAGCTGCGCGAGCCGGGGATGTCCCAGACTTTCCAGCGGGATTTCACGCACGCGGGACGCGAGGTTGACCTGACGGGAGAGATTGGGATCAGCCGGATCGACGGAAGCTTGAAAGGCGCGGAAGGAAACATGCGACAATGTCCTGGTCTCGGGCGGGCCGCTGACGCGTCCGATCAGTTCGATGCGCGCGCGAGGAGGCAGGTAGCGCACTTGGTCGGATGCAAAGGTTTGCTGGCCGCTGGCGTCCCGCACGGTGACGGACTGCCCGACCTTCTGCTCCACCATTTCGCCAACTACTCGGACCTCGTTGCCTTCCGCCAATTGATTCAAGGCGGCAATGTCGTGGCGAGCGGCTTCGAAGCGGGGATCGTCGGCCACACTTCCGATGATCGTGAGCGCCGAAATCCCCGGCACCATCAGTTGGAGGGACGAGATCTCACCCCGTGGATTGGTGACCGGGGCGAACACCCCTTGGAGCTGCACCCGCGCATCCGCCCAGGAAAGGTTGCTTTCGTCCGCCTCATGGCGCACGAGAGCGACAAGTTGAATCCCTCGGGAGGATAACGTCAGGCGCGTATGCCGGCTGTCGATGGCATCCTGACGATCGACGGTGGCTTCCAGTTGAACG
>CBINJL010000479.1:0-3222 GCA_966250925.1 uncultured Opitutus sp.
CGCGACCGTTGCGCGATCGCGGTGGGCGATCCGGCGCTGCTGGCGACCGACCTGGCGGACTATCTGGTCGAGCGCGGGGTGCCGTTTCGCGAGGCCCATCACGTGGTCGGTGCGGTGGTGAAACTGGCCGAGACGAGCGGCGTGCCGCTGAACGCACTGGAGCATGCGGCGGTGGCGAAGATTCATCCGGCGCTGGGCGCGGACTGGGTGTCGGTTTTCGATCTGCAGCGGGCCGCGGCGCGGCGCACCGGCACGGGCATGCCCGGTCCGAAGCAGGTCAAACGGCAACTTGATCGCTGGCGCAAGCGCCTCGCCTGAGCGCACTCCGGCGCGCGCGTCGTCGCCGTGCCGGAGGGTTGCCGCCGGGCAAAATCTGCGTTTGGTGCATCCCGTGGCCTCCTCGTTCTTCATTCGTCCCCAGGGCTAAATCGTGCTGGCGCGCCTGATTCCGACCGAGAAGAGTGATCCGGAGCTGGCGCCGTTCCGGCCCGGGCTGATGTTCGGGTTTTACAACGCGCTCACCTGGCAGATCGGCATCGGCACGCCGATGGTGTTGTTCAGCGAGGAACTGGGCGCGTCGGCGGTGCAGGTGGGACTGGCCTATTCGTTCGTCTTCCTGCTCACGCCGATCCAGATTCTGGCCACGGCGCTGCTGTCGCGTTTCGGCTACAAGCGCGTGATGCTGGGGGGCTGGGCGGCGCGCAGCGTGTTTCTGATCGTGCCGGTCTGGCTGGCGATCTTCGCGCCGCGTTGGGGGGTGCGGCCGTGGATGGCGCCGGCGCTGGTGGGCAGCGTGTTTTGGTTTTGTTTTTTCCGCACCATCGGCGCGGCGGCGATCATGCCGTGGTTGTATACGATTTTGCCGGCCAAGGCCCGCGGGCGTTATTTTGGCAGTGATCAATTCATCTCCGGCTTCGCGGGGGTGGGCACGCTGCTGGCCTGCGTGGCGTTGTTTGCGCAACTGCCGGTGTTCACTGCGCTGCTCGTGCAGTATGGCATCGCACTGATCGGATCGCTGATGAGTTATCTGTCGCTGCGCAAATTGCCGGATGCGCCGCCGCCGCAGCCGATCGGTCTGGGCGAGTTGGTGAAACGCACGCCGCACTTCATGTTCCGGCCGTCGCCGTTTCGCCATTACCTGTGGCTGGCGGTGGGGTATGCGGTGATCTCGACGCCGATCCCGCCGTTTCTGGCCTATTTTCTAAAAGTCGGTCCGGGGCTCACGGCGGGTCAGATCATGGCCTTCGAGGTGATGCGTTATGCGGGCGTGATTGTGGCGGCGGCTTTCATTCGCCGCCGCATCGACCAGACCGGAGCGCGGCCGTTTTTTCTCGTGTCGATGATTCTGTATCTGGTGGTCGGGCTTGGCTGGTGGAGTTACCTGGCGCAGTGGTGGCATGCCATGCCTGGCATCTATGTCGCCTACTTCGTGCTGGGGCTGGCCGCGGCGTGCTGGACGATCTCCAACCTCAACTATCTCGCCCAGGTGGTGGAGGCGGAGCACCGGGCATTGATGGTGGCGATCCAGGGCGCGGTCACGGCGTGCCTGGGCGGATTGTCGCCCATCCTGTGGGGCATGGTGCTCAAGGGGCAAAACGCCGACGGTGGATCGGCGGTGGACGAAACGGTGTTTCAAATCTTTTTCGGGTTTGTGGCCATCGGCGTGGTGGTGTTGTCGTCATTGTTGGCGCGATTGAGCGAAGAACAGGGCGAACGCGCCGCCAGCCTGGTCATCGGTCACGCGATTTTCCGGCCGTTTCGGGCCGCGACTTACCTGGTGAGTCTGATCGATTTGAATAAGGCCGCGGCGGAAGCAAAACCGGAGCCGGACGATGACGAAGCTTCCCCTCGGCGGACCTGAGCGTTACGGCCAGGGGCAGGCAATGAACCCAAATACCGCAGCTTCACCACAGAGGTCGGGAACACAGCGTGAGATTTCGCCAAACCCACCTTGTCGGATTCACCCGCTGGGTGAGCGCCGGCGGAGTTGTTGCTATTTTCTTACCGCCATTCTTTGCGCGCTTTGCGGTCTCCGCGATCTTGGCGTTAAACATCGATGGCGGAACATAGGATGAAACGCGGGGTGAAAACAGTGCGTGTGGCGACGGTCCTCGGAATGGGGCTGAGCGGCTGCGTGTCGCCGCGCCACACGCGTTTTGTCGACGTGCCTCCTCCGATCCAGGGCGCCAAAGTTGCGGTGCTCGACGCCAGCGAGGAAGTCGTGCGCCTGCAGGTGGCCGGGCCGCAGGAGCCGGTGTTTCTGGCCCTGGTCGAACCGCGGGTGATCGACGACAGTCTGTATTTGTTTCCCAGCTACATCAGCAAACCGACCGTCAGTGAACGGCTGGAAGTGCCGGTGGCGGCGCTCGATCTGCCGACGGATTGGCGCGAGCGGATATTCTGGGTCGAGGGCGATCACGCGCCCCGCTGGTTTCAAATCTTCCGGGAACGCGTGCGCACGATCGAACGGCGTCATCTTGAGCCGCCGGCGGAGTGAGTTGGCAAATCGATGGCGGCAGGGCGCTTGACCTGCGGGCCGGAATGGGGTAAAGTAGTCGCCTTATGTTTTTACCGGGGAAGGCCAACACGCGTATGATCGCGAGCAATGAGCTCGTGATCTTCCCGGCTATGCCCGGGGACATCGCGGCCTGAACCCACAGCCTGAGGCTGTGCCTCCGCTCCCCGGGTAATTTGCATCCTGCGCCACGCTCCGTTCGGCCACGATAGCCGCAGCACGGGCGTGTTTTTCCTGCAACCCAGCATCGCGGGCGCGCCGCCAAAGACGGCGGACCTATGCCGTGCGCATTCCATCCGTTGTTCGTTCCTCTCCCTTTTTCCTTTTATCATGATTACCACGCTCAAACCCATTACCCTCACCACGACCGATCATGCCGCACTGTCGGTGCGGTTGCCCGCGTTGATGGCGTCCTCGCCACGTATGCGCGCGAGCCTCCAGCCGCTGCGCGACGAAGTGCAGCGCGCGGCGGTGCTGCCGGTCGAATTGTTGCCACCCACCGTCGTGCGCGTCGGCTCCACCTTCACGGTGCGCGATCTTGCGACGGATGAATCCGACACCTACACGCTGAGCTGGCCCGAGCAAGCCGACTTGGAGCACGGGCGTCTCTCGTTGTTCACGCCGCTGGGCACGGCGGTGATCGGGTTTTCCCAGGGCGACGAGATCGTCTGGAACCTCGTTGTCGCGAACGCGTACACCGATCCCGA
>CBINJL010000480.1:0-3219 GCA_966250925.1 uncultured Opitutus sp.
GATAATGATCGGTCGACACACGCTCAACGAGTGGGGAATGGATGCGCAGTCCCACGCCGATGACGGCGAAGTCGCTGATTTCGAAGGGCACACTTTCCTGCGCGCCGGGCGGCGGGGAAAGGATGATGCCGCGGATGGATCGCGTGAGGAGGATCTGGCGCAGGCGGGCAGGGGTCATGCCGCCGGCGAAAAGGGGAAACTCCTCCAGCTTGAAGCCGAGTTCGTGGGCCCGTCGTTCGGCACCGGCGTGAATCTCGAGGTAGGATGGATTGCGGCGCCATTTTTCGGAAGGCGTGTCGAACGTCATGTAGGCGATGCTGGTGATGCCGGCAGCGGGTTTTCGGCTGCGCTGCTGCTGCATCAATGCGGAGACGAGCGGGTTGGGCCGGTAGCCCATCTCCTCGGCGAGGCGCAGAATTGCGTCGCGGGTCGCCGCCGGGATGCGGGGGTGACGACGCATGGCCAAGGAGACCGTGGTGCGGTGCACCCCGGCCCTGCGAGCAACATCTTCCATCGTCGGTGGCGGTTTCAGTCTACGGCGAGACTACCCAGGCAGTGGCGCTTCGCAAGAGGAAAGATGACGTTCGCTCTCAACTTCAACTGCGCTCAATTCCTCGCGATCGACCGCGGTTCTCCAACCCCATCCCCTAACCCCCAAGTTACATGGAAGTCCTACGCCCCTGCTACATTGCGGCTGCCTCGATATCGGCGCTGGTCTTGTCGGCTCATGCGCAATCCACCGCGGGTCCCGACGACAACGAGTCGATTGTAAGCCTGCCTGAATTCACCGTTTCGACCGAAGCCGATGTCGGTTATCGCGCCGGAAATTCAGTTTCCGCCACCCGCATCGAGACGCCGATCAAGGATCTGCCGTTCTCCGTCAACGCCTTCACGGAACAGTTCATCGATGACATCGGTGCGCGATCGCTCGGCGATATTCTGGCTTATGCGCCCGGCGTGACCAATGCGGCGCGCGAGTTCGGCACCGGCAATTCCAAGGTCAACGTGCGCGGCTTCGAGAGCGATCCGCAGCGCAACGGTTTCACCAGTGCCGGATACATCGATTCGGCCACGATCTCCCGGGTGGAAGTCGTCAAGGGCCCGGCCTCGTTGCTCTACGGTCAGATCGCTCCGGGCGGCGTGGTGAACTACATTTCCAAGCGTGCCGGCGAAAAGCCTGAAACGGAAGTCAAGGTCAGCGCCGGCAGCTACAATTACCTGCGATCGAGCATTGATGTAAACCAGCCCATTGTGTCTGACGCGTTGTTGTTTCGCTTCAATGGCGTGTGGGAAAACGGTTTCGAATGGGTCGACAAGGCAGAATCGGAAACGACCCTCGTGGCCCCGACGGTGACGTGGAAAGTGACGGAAAATTCCGCGCTCACCGTCGACTACCAATGGTTCAGGCGCCGCGATACGCCGCAGGCCTTCATGCGCCAAAACGTGCGCGTCCCTCTGAACGACCGGAACCTTTACCCGATGCCGGGCGACCCGACCAAGGGCATCGCGCCGATCACCTATTTCGGCCACTATGCGCTGGATGATCGCCGCTACAACCCGTCGAGCGCCTTCGATTACAGCGACAGCGATTTCGAAAATTTCTTCGCCGAGTATGCTGTGAAAATCGGCGAGAGCTGGAACGTGCGCGGTGTCTTCACTTGGGACAAGGGCATCACCAGCGGTTACCAGCACAGCTACGGTGACGTGCTCACCTCGGTGCCGTATGCGGATCTCGTGGCCGCGCTCAACGGCGACTACTCGCTCGAAAATGTCTTCAGGACGACCGATCGCTTGATCGACGTGGACCGTTACGGCGCGGAGGCCCTGCAACGCGTGCAGTTCACGCAACGCCGTCCGCAAACCCGCACGTGGCAGCTCGAAGCTGCCGGCCAATATGAATTCGGCAACATCACGTGGAAGCCATTGCTGGGCGCAACCTGGCAGGAGATGGACAACGTTGTCCTCCAGCGCACGCTGCCCACGAGCGAGTGGCCCGCGGCGTGGGATCTCGCCGACCGCTCCACCTGGACCGACACTTATTTCCCGCTGACCGCGATGCCGGAAAACCTGCGGCGCAACACGCCGGCCACCAACATGGGCGTCTACACCGCCAACTTCTTCTCGTTCTTCGATGACCGCGTGATGGCCGTCGCCGGCCTGCGTTGGTCAAAGGCCGAGTCGCAGACGATCAACCTCCAGAACGGATCGGCCGGCATCAACTTCGAGACGACCAAGACCACCCCGCAGCTCGGTCTTGGCTGGCATGTGCGTCCCGACATGCTGCTTTACGCCAGCTACAGCGAATCGTTCACCCCCGGCAACCGCCAGCTCCGCACCAACGGTGTCATCGATCGCCTTGCCGAGCCGTTCATCGGCCGCGGCTACGAAGTGGGCCTGAAGACCGATTTCCTCAGCGGTCGCGTCTCCGCCACGGTGTCGGCTTTTGCGATCGAGCAGGACAACTACACCTTCACGGTCAACCAGATCAATCCGACGACCGGACTGACGGAAGCCACCGACCTCCAGGGCAACACCGTGGTGAGCAACGGCGTCGAGCTGGATCTCACCTGGTCGCCGACCGACCACTGGCAAGTGTATCTGGGAGGTGGATACTCCGACACGTTCTACGACGAGATCAACGCCCCGGAGGCGGCCTACCTGAAGAATACGCCGCCGGAATCCGCCGCGCGTGAGCGTTACAACCTTTGGACCCGCTACACCTTTGCCCGCAGCGGAGACACCGGCTGGTGGCTTGGCGCAGGGGCCAACTACACCGGCAAGAAGGCCGAGATCTCCAACAATCCGTTCCTCTACCTCCCGAACGAATTCATCGTGAGCGCTACGCTGGGCTGCGATTTCCAGCTCATCAACCACGACGCGACGGCAGTGTTGGAATGGAAGAATCTGACTGATGAGGATGAGATTCCGTCCGTGCGCTCACGCGGTCTGCCTTCCCGCGTTGTTTTCACCCTTGGCATGAAGTTCTGAGCGGCGGGAGAACCCCCGCGCTCTCTCACTTCGCAACCGGTATGCCCGTAGCCTGAATCATGTCGCAGACCCTTCCAACACTCCCCTCCGCCAAAGCCATTGGCGGAGGACTGGTCAGATCCTGGATACTGCTCGGCTTTGTCGCGACGGCGGCGGTGCTGTTCGTTGTGGATCGCCAGGTGCTGTCGCTGCTCAAGGCGACGCTGGGCACGGAGCTCGGGCTTACCGACG
>CBINJL010000481.1:0-3217 GCA_966250925.1 uncultured Opitutus sp.
ACAAACGCCGGCAGTAAAAACAACCCGCGCGCGAGGTGATAGCCGACCGCCACCGCGACCACGGCGGCGCAGCCGGCGACCAGACGATCGCGCCAGAGCGGAGCGAGACGGGCAAACATCGGCCGCAGTCGAACCGTTTGCGATTACTTGGTCAACTGGCGCCACACCGCCCGCCAGCGCCAAGGCATCACCCCGATCACCAACCCCGTCCACTGCGGACCAGCCAGCGGACGCAGCGCGGGGATGACGGTGCTGGTTGCGACCCCGCCCAGCAGCGCGCCCGCGGCGGCGGCACCGGCGGCACCGGCTGCGCCCCAGCGTTCGACCAGAGGGCCGATGACGAGACTTTGTCCGCCGAGAATTGTGAGCGCACTGACCAGATTCCAGCTGGTTGTGGTCGTGATCAGCACCGCTTCCCACCGCGCCATGGCGCTGAGCACAGGAATTGCCGCCCACACCTGCGCCACCAGCAACGGCGCAGCGGCCAGATAGGATTCGCCCAGCACCAGTCGCAGGATCGGTTCCGCCAGCACTGTCGTTCCCAGCGCCGCGCCCCAGCTCCACAACCCCACGCTGCCGAAGAGTCCGTTCAACCGATCCCTCAAGGCCGAAGCGTCGCCCCGGGCCTGCGCTTCGGCCAACGCGGGGAACAGACTCACCAGCAGCGCATAGCCGGTAAACAGGATGAACTCGGTGAAGCGACTGGCGGCGAGATACAATCCGGCGTCATGCTCCGGGAGACGGAGGGCAACAAACACCTGATCGAATCGTGTGCCGAGCATCGACAACATGCCGCCGATCGCCAGTGGCAAACCCGCCCGCGCCAGCCTGCGCGCCAGTTGTCCATCCCAGCGCCACAGGCCGGTGCGTTCCGGCGAACGTCGGTAGGCCACGATCGCCGCGATCGCCTGCAGTCCGCCCTCAATCGCAATCATCGCGATGAATGCGCCGAGCGGCGCGCCGAGGCCGACGAGTCCCAGTTTCAAGGCGGCGCCGGAATAGATCGCAATGGTTTGCGCGACCACCATGCGGCGCGAGGCGAGGTGACGCTGAAACCACGCATCGACGATCCCGGCTGGCTGAGCCAGCAGCGTCAGTCCGGCCAACGCCACCCAGCCGACCTCCGCCGGCTGCAGCACCGCCACGCCACCGACCAAGAACGCGGCCCCGATCGCGCCGGCGGCGAACCGCAGCCGCAGCGCCGTGCCGAGCACGCGTCCAGCCCGTTCGGGCGACGCGTCCACCAATTCCCGCACCACGATGCCGTTGAGCATGAAACTCGCCCACGGCATCGCGATCGCGATCAATGTGAGCACGAAGTTGAGCCGACCGAAATCAGCCGGGCCGAGATGACGGCCCAGCGCCCCGATGACGATTGCCGTGACCGCGCCGCTGGTCAGACGTCCGCCGACGATCCACAGCGAATTGGCCAGTGGTTTCCCGGAAGATGCCACCGTTTTCATGATGGGATGACCGCCCCTGTCGCGTCACGCCGCGCCGCGAGCGCGTGGTGATAAAACGCCCGGTAACCCGCCGCCATTTGTTCGAGGGTGAAGCGGGCGCGGGCAAATTCCTGCGCCGCCCGCACCACGCTGGGCCAGCGTGAGGTTTCGTGCAGGGCAGTGGAAAGCTCCCGGGCGAAAGCAGATGCATCGTCCGGCGCAGCCAGCCAGGGATGGCCGGGGAAAAACACTTCGCGACAACCGGCTGCGCTCGTGCCGACGATGGGTATGCCCGCCCAGATTGCTTCGAGTGCGACAAGTCCCAGTCCTTCCCAACGCGAAGGCATCACCAGTAGATCGAAATCGTGCAGGCGGGTCGCAAAATCCGCCACCGGCGCATGCAGCACGATTTGCCAGCCGGACGGAGGGTGAGCGGCGAGTTCACGCAAACGCGCTGCGTGCGGACCGTGACCAAAGATGTCGAAGCGGATCATGCGTCCAGCCGGGAGTGGGGTTTGCCGGACAATGGCGGGCAGCAAATCGGAACCTTTTTCGTATTCGAAACGGCCGCCAAACACGAGTTTGAGCGGCGCGGAAGCAGGCGGCGCAGAACGAGGTGACTGCAATGCGTCCGCAGGCGCGACGCCGTTGAAAATGATCCGGGGCGTTTGTGTCGCCGTGGGCAACGGCACGCCGATGCGTTTATGCAGCGCAGGCAATGCGGCGGCTGCACCGGCAGAAACCGCCGCGCTGGGAAGACCGGCCAGGCGTCTCCCACACCACTTGGCGAGTGGCGGCGCGAAGTTCCAGATGACCGAGTTATGCAGTGTGCGCACCACCGCGGAATCCGGCCGCCGGAGACGCATTGCCAGCATGACCGCGTAGGCCGCTTCCGGAATCTCGGTATGCAAATGCAGCACGTCGGGTCGCACGGTGTGGATGGCCCGGGCGAGCCCCGCGGCGCTACTGAACAAGCCGCCCCAGCGCATCGGAATCCGCAGTCCGGCGCTGAACGGAATCTGTTGCGCGCGAAGCTGGGTTTGCATTTCCCGGCCGGCGGCATCGCGACCGATTCCGCGCACGGCGTGAACCGAGAAATCGAACTCGTCGCGCAATTGATCGACAATGGCCAGCGCCACGCGCTCGGCTCCGCCCAGAGCCAGATGGGAAACGCAATGCAGGACGCGGGGCGTGGCGGCGGAGGTCATGAAGCGGAGCGGGCGCGGTGCCGAACCGAGACGGGGCTTGATCGCATCGGAGGGCCGGCTTCCATCACCCGCGTGGTGAAAGTCGCTGCGAACATGTCCGGCCCGTCTCGCGCAATGCAAGCCCGCGGCGACGCGGCGGGAACCGAGGCGGCCGCGTTGCCATTGCGCGTGGTGCACCTTGCCGCCTGGGTGCGCAGTATCGGCGGAGTGGAGACACTGCTGGCCCGACACGCCCGGCACGATGCAGCGGGAGGATTGGATGCCACGCAGGTCGCGTTGTTTGACCGACCTCCATTTGGTGGGGTGCCGGAGTCGGGTTATGTGCCGCTGCATTTTTCCTGGCGGTCAACCCCGGCTGCGATGCGCCGGGCGATGGCGCGCACGCTGCGCGATCATCACGATGCCGTCACGGTGTGGCACAACGGTTGGGGGCTGCCTTGGTTTGCGCCGGAGGATCATTCGGCGCGTCGCATCGTTTGCCTGTGGGACAGCGTGCGGCATTTCGGCCCGTGGCTCGCGCAGGTTCGGCCCTGGCTGGACGGTGTGATCTGCATGAGCGATGCCGCG
>CBINJL010000482.1:0-3214 GCA_966250925.1 uncultured Opitutus sp.
GTCGCGCTCGCGGGACTCGCGGTCGGCATCGCTGTCATCGCGGTGCTGGTGATTCTGATCATCCAGGCATTTTCCAGCGACGAAACCGAACCCGTTTCGCCGCTCACCACCAGCGACGCCGCCATCGCCGAACAGACCGTGACGATTCACGCGCTGGATTCGGTGCGCATCAAACTCGTCGTCGAATCCACCGGCGTGGAACTTTTCCAAGGCGCGTTGGCGCGCGGCGAAAGCCGCAGCTTCCCGTGGCGCGGTTCGTTGCTCCTCACCGCCGATCACCAGGAAAACATCGAAGTGGAAATGCGCGGCCAACGTTATTCCACTCAGGCGACCGGCCACGACCGCGTCCGCGTCCCCGCCCCGTAACAACGAATCCGGAAACCCGGGAGGGACGGCGTCCCGCCGTCCGCCGTTGCCCCATCGCCACGCCACACCGGGGTCACCGCCCCCGGCTACAACCACTCCGCCGCGGACCGACGGAGTCGGTCCCTCCCAGGATCGCCGGGAGGGACGGCGTCCCGCCGTCCGCCGTTGCCCCATCGCCGCACTTCCGCGCCACTCCGTCATATCCAAACTCCCCCGCGGAGTTATGCGATTCCCTTGCTGTCTTTCTTTGCGCGCTTGGCGGACTCCGCGATCTTGGCGTTAAACTTCAATGCCGCGGGTCCCTGCTCTCCCGAGCAGGGCTACCCTGAGTGATGCTTGAACCGCCGCGCCTTACTGGCCGTGGCACTGCTTGTATTTCTTGCCGCTGCCGCACGGACACGGGTCGTTGCGACCGACCTTGGGCAGGGCCTGCACCGGACGCGGCGCGGGCATGGGCAACTTGATTTCGCGCTGCGGCGCGGCGGCCGCCGACGGTGAGCCGGGGTGACCGCCCATACCGCCACTCGTCACCGCCGTGCGCACACTCACACTCGGCGGCGGCACGGCGCGGGCTGCCGGCGCAGGCGCGGCCTGCGGGGCATCTTCCGGTCCCTGGGTGCGGGCCGCCCGGCTGAGCAACTGCAGCATGTTTTCAAACGCCTGGATGTTCGACGCACTGCGGAACAACCCGGTGCAAATCTGCAGCCGCACGTTGCCCATCAATTCCTCAAAATACTTGAAGGCCTCGCCCTTGTATTCGACCAGCGGGTCCTTCTGGCCGTAGCTGCGCAGGCCGATGGCGCGGCGCAGCTCTTCCATCTCGGTCAGATGTTCCTGCCATTGGCGATCGATGGCGTTGATGATGACGTAACGCTCCAACGCGCCGAGCGCCTCGGGCACCTCGACGGACTCCTTGACCTCGTAGGACTTCTTCACCCGGCCGAGCAGATCGGCGGTGAGCGCGGAGAAGTCCTTGCCCTTCAAATCCGCCACCCGCACGCCGATCGGGAAATGGGTGTTGAGCCAGCCGACGAGGTGCTCGACCGAGGATTCGTCCGGATCGGATTTCTCGCTGTAGCCGGCGGTCTCGAGACGGCTGACGATCTCTTCCTCGACGTGTTCGAAGATGATGTCCTTGGAACGCTCCGCATGGATCGCGCCGTTGCGGATGCCGTAGATGACTTCGCGCTGCTGGTTGAGCACGTCGTCGTATTGCAGCAGACGTTTGCGGATCGAGTAGTTCTGTTGCTCGACCTTTTTCTGCGCGCTCTCGATTGAGCGATTGAGCCACGGATGCTCCAGCTCCTCGCCTTCGCGCATGGAACCTTCCATGAGCTTCGAGGCCAGGTTGCCCTGGAGGAAGAGGCGCATGAGGTTGTCTTCCAGCGAAAGGAAAAACTTGGTCGTGCCGGGGTCGCCCTGACGCGAGCAACGGCCGCGCAACTGGCGGTCGATGCGGCGCGATTCGTGCCGCTCGGTGCCGATCACGTAGAGACCGCCGAGTTCACGCACGCCCTCGCCCAGTTTGATGTCGGTGCCGCGACCCGCCATGTTGGTCGCGATGGTCACGGCGCCACGCTGACCGGCGCGGGCCACGATGTCGGCCTCCTGCTCGTGGAACTTCGCGTTGAGCACCGTGTGCACGACGCCGGTGCGCTTGAGCATGCGGGAAAGCACTTCCGACGATTCCACCGAAACGGTGCCGACGAGGACCGGTTGCCCGCGTTTGTGCGCCTCGGTGATCTCGGTGACGACCGCGTTGTATTTGTCGCGGCGGGTTTTGAAAATGGAGTCGTTCCGATCGACACGGATGTTGGGTTTGTTGGTCGGGATGACCTGCACGCCCAGACGATAGATGTCGTTGAACTCGGTCGCTTCCGTCTCAGCCGTGCCGGTCATGCCGGCCAGCTTTTCATACATGCGGAAGTAGTTCTGGATCGTGACCGTCGCGTAGGTGCGGGTCTCGCGCTCGATATTGACGCCTTCCTTGGCTTCGACCGCCTGATGAAGCCCGTCGGACCAGCGGCGGCCCGGCATGACGCGACCAGTGTTTTCGTCGACGATCATGACCTTGCCTTCCTGCACCACGTATTCGACGTCGCGCTCGTAGAGGCAATAGCCGCGCAGCAGTTGGGAAATGGCGTGAATCTCTTCGGAGACCGCGGCGTAGGCCTGGTGCGACGCGTTCTTCTTTTCCTCTTTTTGCTCCGGCGTGAGCGTGGCGTCGCCGTCGATCTGCGAGTGCTCGAGCGCGAGGTCGGGCAGCACGAAGGCATCGGGATTGTCGGGACGCAGCGTGCGGCGGCCGATCTCGGTGAGGTCCGACTGATGCTGGCGCTCGTCGATGGTGAAGAAGAGTTCCTCCTTCAGCTTGAACATCTCCGTCTTCTGCAGATCGGAGTTCATCTCGATTTCGATTTTATCGAGCGCCTTGCGGGCGGCGGGATTTTCGAGGACGCGCAGCAGTTGTTTGTTCTTGGGATGACCCACCTTCACCTGCAGGAGCTTGCGGTAGGCGTCCTGACGCTCGTCGGCCGAAGCGGCGTCGTTTTCCACCACCGGCTTGGCCTCGGAAATGAGACGATTGCAGAGTTTGAGCTGCATGTTCACGAGCCGCTCAACGGTGGGTTTGAGACGGGTGAACGGCTGTTCACGCTCGATCGGCGCGGGACCGGAAATGATCAACGGCGTGCGCGCCTCGTCGACGAGGATGGAGTCGATTTCGTCAACGATGCAGAACCAGTGGTCGCGCTGCACCTGGTCTTCCTTGCGCGTGGCCATGCCGTTATCGCGCAGGTAATCGAAACCGAATTCGGACGCCGTGCCGTAGGTGATGTCGCAGCCATAC
>CBINJL010000483.1:0-3204 GCA_966250925.1 uncultured Opitutus sp.
GGCTCGATCCCTTGCGGGCGTTTGCGGGGGTATGGTTCGTCAGGGACTTCCTTACACTGGAGCACGCCTATTGGACGGGGATGCTGCGGGCGGATTACAGCACGTTGCTCGGGTTGATGATCTGCGGGCTCATCTGTCAGCTCTACACTCGTCGAGAGCCGGGCGTCCTGCTTGCGCCGGTGGGATACCTGTTGGGACTCTGCGCCGCATTACTGCCGGGGTCGGTGTCGTTGGTGGCGGCGATTGGGGCCGTTACCGCACTTTTTGCCTTTCGTAATTTTGTTATGTTCTTCGTCGGCGGTGGGGTCGCGGTGGCATTTGGTGGAGTTGTGCTGGGGGCTGAGCCGATCTGGATCGTGCCCGCGTTGGTCCTGTTCGTTTTGCCACCGGGGGCGTGTCTGGTCACCGGCAGGTCGTTGGAACTACCGACCCGGGATGCTTCCGATGCGGCGGGCCGACATGTTTAAAGTTATAGCCGTTGGCGATGTAGCAACAAGGGGCTCACCTCGTGTGCGCCCGCGTCAGAGTGGTTTTCCGGAATGAATAAGGCTGACGCACTGCGGGGGTCGCCTCCTGCAAAAACGGCTACAACTCTTTATCCTATATTCCGCAGTTGATATTTAACGCAAAGAGCGCAGAGACGCGCAAAGTGCGCAAAGAAAAGCGGTAAGGAAATGGCAACAACTCCGCAGGCGCTCACCCAGCGGGTGAACCCGAGGCAAGGTGGGGTTTGGCGGCATCTTACTCTGTGCTCTCCGTGACCTGCGCTGTGGTTAACTGCGGTTTTTAGGATTATAAGTTCTAGCAGCAGTCCATTCGGATGCAGAATCACGTCAGTCGGTTGAATCGGGTCCGCTGCACTGGTGGTGGAGAAGAGGACGATGGGCTCGGCATCGATTTGCCGTCAGGCTTTTGCGAGTGCCGCGTCACGCAGCCGGTTGCACCCGGACCTGCGTGAACAGGGAGGTTGTGACTGCGGTGGAACAACTGATGGCGCCTTGGACAGGGTTGATGCTTTCAGGCACGACGGCGTGGGCCACCGGGATGTAGGCGCGGTCACAAAAGACGCCATGGGTGGGGTCGAGTCCTCGCCAGCCGGCGCCCGGCAGGAACACTTCGGCCCACGCGTGCATGTCTCCCGGCTGATCGGCCGGTGCGGCGGAATCGTAGAGATATCCGCTGACAAAGCGTGCGGCGAGGCCGAAGGTCCGGGCGCACGCGATCAGCAACACCGCGAAATCCCGACAGGTGCCCGAACCCGCTTGGGTGGTTTCTATGGCGGTCTGAATTCCGGGGGCCTCTCGTCGTTGATAGCGATGGGTGGCAGAAATGATGTGGTTGATAGCCGCCAGCCAGGCCACGGTCTCACGGGGCGGAACGCGCAACCGGTGTCGTATCCACGCCCGTAACGTCTCCTGCTCGGCGCGGGGTGGGGGCGTGAGGTAGATGGACAGGTTGAAACGATGCAGCGGCTCGTATTCAAAGGGAAATGACGCCGCATAAGTTCGCAGAAGAAAATCGAAAGGCGGCAGGTCGGAAGTGATTACTTCGCAGCTCGACTCGATGTCCAACTGTCGACCGGTGCCGGTGAATCGGATCGAAGCGGGCAGGTTGTCAAAATCGTCGCGCATCCAGCTCACTGTTGCGGAAGGAAAAAGTGTGAAGATGAAACGATTTACCTGAAGCAACGGATTTTCGCGCGGTCGGAGATAGACCAGATGGGGCAGGAACTGAACGGCTCGGTCGTAGTTGTAGCGCGTCAGGTGCGAGATGGCGAATTTCATGGAAGGCGTGGAAGGAGGGCGTGAACAAAGGCAGATCACCTCATTGCGAGCGAGCGGTGCCGAACCGCTGGCGCGTCAGCCGCATCCGTGTTGCAGGGATCAGGGGGCGGTGGCATACGCCGGCATGACGCGGGTGGTGTCACCTCATTGCCTTCGGCCCCCGCTGAGGTTTTCCCAGGCACGCTCTGGATGGTGGTCTCGCGAGATCCTTACGGTTGCAATGTCAACGCATCGTGCCGGCTGCTGGGACCATGGACTGAAGACTTCGGCGATCACGGCTGAAATGGGTTGAGAACGCGGGATGGCTGGGATCGCGCATCGAGTCTACGTTTCTTCCGCTTCGGTTCCCAGCACGTCGGGCATAACGTAATCGAAGTGAATCAGGCCCTCGGCGATTTCTCGGAGCGCGATGTCCTCGACACTCAATTTTTCGAGGGAACTGACCAGCGGGCGCGCGCCGCGTCGCAGCTGCTTCACTCGCCGGGAGACTACATTGATGAGCACGTAGGGATCATCGATGGCCCGGCGGGCGTTTTGGAGGTATTCGTCTCTCATAGATTGCGCAGCGGGCCGCGGCGTCGGAACAAGTTTTCCTGTCGCGGGCCCCGGGCCCATGGCGATGTCCTGCCTGCCGGCTGCTTAGGTCTGTATAGTGACAAGGCGTGATGGTCTCGACACTATTCGCCCCGCGGGCTTGAGGCCGGAATTCAAACCGTTCCCCGGCGAACCCCTTGCATTGAAAATAGTTTTTCCGGGGGTGAGCAGCGGCCCGTGAGGGATTGGGGGATGCGGTCGGATCGTGATCCGATTTTCTCGGATGCGGCGCCCGGCTCACTATCCGGATCAGCCCGGGAGTCATCCTTTGTAGTGGAAATCGCATTACGAATGAAAGCCGTCCGTTCGGTTAACGTGTTCAAATGTTTGACTGTAAATAGAGGGGCGTTTCATCACACTGTGGCAAAGCTGCGGAAACTCCCCACCCCAACCTCAGTTCACCCCTATCTGCCCTGCTTCCCCCTTTGCCGTTCAGGCATCTGCGTGTCTCCCCTGATGCGTTCCTCCGTCACTTTCACCCTTAGCCCCGACTCGTTCCCCACGAGTTTGGATTGAGCAACCCCTTTCGCCCCGTGTGTGCACGATCAGTGTGACGCGGGACGTATGTTCGACCACCAAAGTCACGGTTGTCGCCGTGGCTTTGGAGACCAACCAATACCATGCATACCATAACGAAAAATAACCTATCCAGAGTCTCTCTGGCTGCGGTTGCGGCCATTTCGATGGCCGGCACGTCGTGGGCACAGTCCACGACTGGCTCCGCCACCGTCGATGACGAGGATGTCATCGTTCTGTCCCCGTTCGAAGTCTCCGCCGAGGAGGAACAGGGTTAGGCGTGCGCTGGCGGTGCCCGCTCTCCACGCGC
>CBINJL010000484.1:0-3196 GCA_966250925.1 uncultured Opitutus sp.
TCAATTCCGGCGCCGATTATTCGAAGGCCGGCCTGTGGAAGAACAACCTCATCACCAACCCGGGGGTGTTTGATTTCTATCACGATCTCATCGACGGCGACACCAAGCGCGAGTGGCAGGATTTCGATGTGTTCAACCTCAGTCTCGCGCAGACCTATCTGCACGACCGTGTCGGCATCTCGCTCGACTACTCCCGCGAAAACTATCGCAGCGGCCAGCGCGCGCTCCTGCCCGGCGAAGTGCGTCTGCAGGTCGACCCCATGGCGGTCTATGGCGACGGTTCACCCGATGCCGGTCTGCCCGCCGGCGGCGAGCCCTACTCCGACGGCACGCCGAATCCCAACGTCGGCCGCGCCTTCGTCTCGACCAACAACGCGTGGTCGAATCGTGAATACATCAACGATCGCGAATCTATGCGCGCCACTGCCTTCGTGAAGCACGACTTCGCCGAAAACCGCGACACGTGGTTTGCGCGTTTCCTCGGCTCCCACACCATCACCGGTCTCGTCGGTGAAGACACCGCCGAATCCGACGGTCGCCAGTGGCAACGCTACGGCATCTTCGACGACGCCTACTACACGCTCTCCGGTCGCCCCGACGAACGTTTCAACGGGTCGCTCACGCCGACCCAGATCGTTTACCTCGGCGACTCGTTGCTCGGCACGTCGCTCGACCAGGCGCACATCCCGTCCGTCTCCGGCAACGTCACCATGGCGAGCGGTCCGATCAGCTATTTCAATTCGACTTGGAACAGCAGCGTGAATCCCGCCGATCCGTGGGAAAACGGCTTCTACCTGCCGGGCAGCGCCGAGCGCGCGTCGACCCAGGCGGAGAATCCGGCCAACTATGTCGGCTGGACCACGACGCAGCTCAACATCATCGACGCCAACGAATCCCGCGCCAACCGTGACCGACTCACCACCCGCGCCACGCTGGAAAAGGCGGTGACCTCGTCGCAGGCGCTCGTCTGGCAGGGCAAGCTGCTCAACGAAGGCCTCGTCGGCACCTACGGCTGGCGCAAGGACATCGCCAAGTCCTACGCCTTCGACATGTCGCCCAACGACTTCTCCCCGGCCGATGACCGCGGCAGTGTGAACTTCGATTCCGATTACTACACGTTGCCCAACACTGGCGCCCGTGCCGAAGTGCAGTCGCGTTCCTACAGCGTCGTCGCCCACCTCGCCGACCTGCCGTTGCTCGACAAGCTGATGGAGCCGCTGCCGCTCGACATCAGCCTCTACTACAGCCAGTCGACCAACTTCAAACCGGACTCCAGCCGCGTCGACATCTACGGCGTCGCGCACCCCGCGCCTTCCGGCAAGACGATCGATCGCGGCATCCGCCTCGCGACCCGCGACGGCAAATACTCGCTCCGCGTCAACCGTTACGAGACGTCGAACTTCAACGCCACCAGCACCCAGATCAACGCCGCCGCCATCGGCAGCTGGATGCAGCTCACGCAAAATTTCGCCAACGTCTTCGACTACAACATCCGTCCCTGGGGTTACGATGCCACCGCCGCCGGCCAGACCGGCAACGACACCGACATCGCCGATGACGCGACCGGCGTGTGGGAGCCGATGCGCTACAACTTCCATCTCTTCAACAACAAGCCGCTGCGGCCCGGCGACGTCGTTTCCAGCGACGGCAACTGGATCGTTTCGCCCGAACTGGAGCGCACCGTCATCGACGCCGTGCGCACCTTCCAGCGCGCCGTTGATCCGCGCTTCTGGGAAGCCTGGCGCATCGATACCTTCGGCGACTTCGGTCCGTCGACGCATGAAGTGACCTACAGTGTCCCGACCGGCTTCGCCATCATTGAGGACAACGTTTCCAAAGGTTGGGAAATCGAACTTGCCGCCCAGCCCACGAAGAACTGGCGCGTGGCGTTCAACGCCAGCAAGACCGACGCTCGCCGCACCAATGTCGGCAACGCCCACATTCGCGAGTTCATGGATCTCGTCGCCAGCTCCCTGCGCATCGCCGAAGGCGACGGCGTCGGCCGCCTCCAGCACTTCTGGGGCACCGAGGACGTCGTGACCGCGGGCAAGAACTGGTTCGACGGTGAAGGTCTCGCCGGTGCGCCCGGCAGCGAATGGCGTCTCGCGCAGTTGATTGAAAACACCACCGTTCCCGAGCTCCGCGAATGGCGCGCCAACCTCATCACCAATTACGAGTTCAGCGAAGGCCGGCTCAAGGGCTTCAACCTCGGCGGCGGCCTGCGCTACCAGAGCAGCGTCATCATCGCGTATCCACCGACAGGAGACCCGAACGATCCCACCACGGTGGAATACGATCTGGCGGCGCCGGTGAAAGGTCCGGATGAGACCAACGTCGATCTCTGGCTCGGTTACCGTCGCCCGCTGACCGACAAGATCAACTGGCGCGTGCAGCTCAATGTCTACAACGCCTTCAACGGCGACAACGAGCTGATCCCGATCACGGCCCAGCCCGACGGCAGCTTCGCCGCCTACCGCATCGCGCCGAAGCGCAGTTGGACCCTGTCCAACACCTTCGAGTTCTGATCGTCCCACCCGCGCGATCTGTCTCCTTCCCCCAGGCGGCCCGTTTCCCACGGGCCGCCTGTTTCGTTTCTGGGCCTGCCGCAAAAGTTAACGCCGTTAATTCTCAAACGTAGCGGGAGCTTCCAGCTCCCGTCGGCTCCCCAGCATGGCCGGGGCGCGGTCTTGCTGAGAGGCAACGTGCGGGAGCAGGATGCTCCCGCCACCTTTCCAAGCAGGGCGCGGGTGGTTCAAAAGGACCATACTGTCAGGGGTGACAATCACTCGTCGGGGAGGACGATTTCAGCATGCGTCGTTTACCCCTCACGATTTTGTGCGCCATGGCCTTGATGGTAGCCACATCGGCTGCTGTCGCCCGGAGGCCCAGCGTCGTCACGGTCGAAATCTGCGAGAAAGGTGTGCCCGAGGACAATTCCTGGCCGGAAAATCCCCAAGTGACGGAGAGTTACCCGGAAGATGTGTTCGGGCTCTTCGAACTGCCGCAGAAGTATATCTCAACGGGGGTGCGGGCGAATCGGGCGTTTCCGACTTTGGTGCGCGCACGGACCCAGGTCACTTTGCCCGCGGGCACGCACCGGGTCCTGTTGCGCTCCCGCGGCCAGGCGCGGCTGTTGGTGGACGGCGAGGTGGTGCTGGAGAATCCGTTTGAACAGGCGGCGCAATACAAGTGGGCC
>CBINJL010000485.1:0-3184 GCA_966250925.1 uncultured Opitutus sp.
GGCCTTGGTGGCCGATGACGTAGCGCTTGCTGAGATTTTCGACTCGAATCGCACTCATCCTAAATACCGCCTTTTAACCACAGAGCACAGGTCACAGAGTGAGATGCCGCCAAACTCACCTTGCCCCGCGTTTATCTGCCGGGTGAGCGCCTGCGGCGTTGTTGCCATTTCCTTACCGCCTTTCTCCGCGGGCTTTGCGTTCTCTGCGTTAAATATCACTGCGGAATATGAGCTCATGTCAGATTACGTCGGCAAAGCTGCGTTCGGTGCGGCGGAAATACCAGAAACCGACGACGTTGAGGATTGCGATGACCACCAGTCCCTTGATCAGGCCGCCTGTATCCAAAGCTTGGCTACCGTCGAGCAGGCACCAGCGGAATCCGTTGATGATGCCGGTCATGGGATTGAAGCTCAGCAACGGTTGCCACGACGGGAAGTAATCGGTGCGGAAACCGACGGGCGATACAAAGAGCCCGATCTGGATGATGAACGGGGTGATGAAACGGAAGTCGCGAAACTTCACCGTCAGCGCGGTCAGCCACAGGCCGACGCCCAGGGCGGCCGCAAGCGCGAGGAAGACGAAGAGCGGAAACGCCAGCCAATGCCACGTCGGGTAATAGCCGAACCACGCGCCGACGGCCACGAACAATCCCAGCACCACCAAAAAATCAATCAACGCGACGCCCAGCGCCGAGAGTGGCACGATCAGACGCGGAAAATAGATTTTCGAAATCAGGCTGCTGTTGGAAACCAGACTGCCGCCCGAGCCAGTAAGAGCTGCTGAGAACAGTTGCCACGCGATCAAACCCGACAGCACCAGCAACGGGTAGGGCACGCCGCCGTCCGGCATGTTGGCCAGACGACCGAACACGATGGTGAAGATCGCCGTGGTGATCGCCGGTTGGATCAAGGCCCAGGATGCGCCCAGCACGGCCTGCTTGTAACGCACCTTGATGTCGCGCCAGGCCAGAAACCCGAGCAGTTCGCGATAGCGCCAGACGTCGCGCCAATAGTGGCGTTCGGCGCGTCCAGCTTCGATGACCAAAGTGTTGGGGGAGGAGTCGCTCATGTCAGAACGGCGCTGGCGTTTTCCCAACGATCAAATGGCCAGGGATGGCGGCGACTGTTGGCGTAATTGGGATCGGTTACAGTAACCTCCGGCCGGCCGGAGAGGAGGCGTTCGACGATTTCCACACCTTGCATGAAGGAGTGGTCCTGATTGCTCACCTCATATTTCCAAGCGCCGAATCGGCCGCGTGAGTAGACATCATGACTTTCGAAGAAGGGAAGGAGTTCGGCCAACGCTTCGTCGCGATGAATACCGGGAGTGGGGTAGCCATACCCGGCGCGATAACGCCAGAGGGAGACGATCTCATCGCGATCGCGAATGAGTTGGGTGTTGATCGCACCCTGGATCACCTCCTCCTCCAGGGTGTCGCGATTGACTGGCTTGTCGGGTGATTCCGAGACCTCGGCCATCAACGACCAATGCTGCGCCGCGTCAGGAACGTTGGTCGGCGAGTAGTTGCTGAAAACCGTGACGCGATAAAAGGGACAGTTGGCCTCCGGGAAATACATCCAGCACTTGCTCGCAAGTGCTTCCGGCGGTTGTCCGCGAAGACCGAGTCCGAAGATGTTTGAGCTCGAATAGTGCAGCCCTTTTTCAGCCAGAGGCGCCAAGTGGGATTGATGGCTCAGGTGGATGAGTTCACGGAGCGGGAGCGTCGAAATGAGGCGATCGTAACAATAGCTGCGACCATCGGCGGTCTGCAGGCAACGTGCATCAAGGTCGATGGATGTCACCGTGGTTGAAAGATGCATACGTTCCGGCGGAAGTCTTTCGGCGCAGGCTTGCCAGATGGCCCCGGTGCCTCCGCGTTTAGGGAACTGAAAGGTGCTGTTCGGTCCCCAGGAAACATCATCTCTGGCGTAGACCAAGTTGTGCAGCACGCGTCCCAGATCGGTGACCGCCACACGTTCTCCAACCCAGGTCGCCAATAATTTTTCCGGGGGATAAGCCCAGACCTTGAAGTTGTAGGGACGCAGGAAAACCTCAGCCAGGCCAGGGCCGAAGGTCGCGTCGATCCATTCCCCGAAGTTGCTCGGCTGAGGCCTCGGCCGACGGGTGATTTCCACCAAACCCTGCAGGCAGTGATTGAGGTCATCCTGGGGCAGGCGGTGGATGTTGTTCTGGAAAGGATAAGGCACGAAACGGTCACGGATCCACACCCACGATTCGCGCTGATGGTGCAGCCAGCCATCTTTGCCCAAAAATGTGATCATCGCCTTATCGAAGTAATCGTAGTGCGAGAATTGAACATGGCCGCCGATATCCCAGGTGAATCCTTGAGAATCGACAAACGAGGCCGCCAAACCGCCGGCATGCGGAGCGGCTTCGAGAAGTGCCCAGTCAGTGTTGCCGCGTTCGGTGAGTCGCCACGCCGCACCAAGTCCCGTAGGTCCGGCACCGAGTATCAGAATAGGAATGCGAGGAGGCTGGGACATTTCAGCAAATGTTATTGGTCGGATTCAGGTGGATACAAGTTGCGCCCAACGCTGCGAGAAGGCGGCAAATGAGAAGTGCTCGGCGCGGGCGCGAATGGCGTCAGCCGACCAGCAGTGGGTGAGGGCCGCCACCGCCGCCTTGGCGAGGGCGGGAACGTCGCCGTAGGGCACGAGAATGCCGGAGCGCTCATCGATCGTTTCCGGCGCGCCACCCGCATCGGCCACGATGCAGGGTTTGCCCGCAGCCATCGCTTCGAGATACACGATGCCGAAACCTTCCTTCCGGCTGGGCAGGGCAAACACGGAGCAGGCGGTAAATTCCTGGCGCAGCGCCGTGTCGTCGATGGCTCCAAGAAATGAAACGGCTCCGCTTGCCGCCGAGCTTTGGGCGAGAGTTTCCAGCCGTCGCCGATCTTCGCCGTCGCCGACGATGCGCAACTGCGCGCCGGGCACACGCGCGGCGATGGCTGGCATCGCAGCGATAAGATGGTCGATGCCCTTGGGGGCGTCGTGGGCCGCGAGGCGTGAAACTGCCAACAGGATCGGCTGTGGCGTGATCGGTGGCGGTTCGACCCGGTCTGCTTCCACTGCGAATGCGGGATCAAGGGCGTTGGGCAAGACGATGCTGTTTGGCCCCAGGTGAGGATATCGCCGCAGCAATTCGTCGCGCGTGAACTGG
>CBINJL010000486.1:0-3182 GCA_966250925.1 uncultured Opitutus sp.
CGTCGAGCGATCTCGCCCTCGGCTGGAGCCCGGACGGGAAGTCCGTCCTGTTCCGGTCGACGATGCTTTCGAACACCGACTATCCCGGGGTCTTCACGGTGTCCATCAATGGCGGCGTACCGAAGCGGCTCCCCTTCCCCGCGGCGCACGGCGTTGACGTAGTTGAGGAAAGCGACGCTGTGCAACACGACCTCCAGGCGCTGGTCGATGATCTGCGTGGCCCGGGGAAAGATGCCCTGCAGCGCATTGTTCGCCAACAGGATGTGGTTGTGCGAATCCACCACCAACACCGCCTCCTGCAGACTGCCAAGCGTCGCTTCGAGCTGGGCGAGCCGGCCCGACTGCTGTTGTTCGAGTTGGTTGAGATCCGCGATCAGCCGGTTGGCCGCGGTGCAAAACGAATCCCACTCTTGGCCGCTCGCGCCGGGATGGGCGTCGCGCAACAACGGGCGACGACGTTCGAGAGCTTCGCGTAGACTACGCACGGCTTTGCGGTGACCCACGAGTTTCGACCACGTGAACAGAAGCGCGACGGCGAGCGCGATGGTGACGATGAGAAGCATGCGGAAGGCGCGAAGACGGAACGCGAACGGAAATCGGGCCGGCCGATCAGGCCGACGATTCCTGCGCCCGGCGTTCCGCCATCCGGTAGCCTACCCCACGGATCGTTTCAATCCATTCGGCTTCTTCGCCCAATTTCTCCCGCAGCCGGCGCACGTGGGTGTCGACCGTGCGGGTTTCGATCTCCGTTTCGTAGTTCCAAACGTTGATCAGCAAATGTTCGCGGGTCTGCACCCGGCCACGCCGCTCCATCAACAGATGCAGCAGCTTGAACTCGGTGGCGGTCAGCTCGACCACGATACCGTTGATCTTCACCTCGTGGCGCTCGACATCGAGCTCGATGCCACCGGCGATCAACTTGGGCGGCGCATCCAGCGGCTGCTCGGTCGTGCGGCGGAGGATGTTTTGCACGCGCAGCACCAATTCCTTGGTGCTAAACGGCTTGCACACATAGTCGTCGGCGCCGTTTTCCAGGCCCTGCACGCGGTCGTTTTCCTCGACCTTCGCCGTGAGGAAGATCACCGGCACCTGCTTGAGCTTCGGGTCCGCCCGCAGCATGCGGCAGATCTGGATGCCGTTGATCTCCGGCATCATCACATCGAGGATGACCAAATCGGGCAGAAACGAGCGGGCGGTGCCAATGCTGCGCGTCGGGTCGTTCACCGTTTCCACGGCAAACCCCTTCGCCTTCAGGTGATAGGCCACCAAATCCGCGACGTCCGATTCGTCGTCGACCACCAGTATCTTCTTGCGCGTGTTTTCCGGCATTTTCGGCAAATTAGCGCGTTCGTCACAAACGGCCTAGCCCAATCCGCGCCCGTTTCACAATTGTTACAACTTGCGCAATTTGATTGCGATTTTGGTGCAATCACCGCGTTCCCCGGCGTCGCTGGGCTTCAATGTAAATCAGTAAGATACTGATATCCGTAGGGTTAACACCACTGATCCGCCCCGCCTGGCCCAAGGTAAAGGGCTGCGCCTCGGCCAGCTTCAAGGCACTCTCCCGCCGCAATCCTTTGATCGCGGTGAAATCCAAACCCGGCGGGATCTTCACCTTTTCGATTTCGCCCAGTTTCGCAATCTGGCGTTCCTCGCGCTCCAAATAGCCGCGGTAGCTCACGCGATACATGACCTCCTGTTGCCACTCCGCCGCGAGCGCCAAGTAGTCCGTCGGCAGCTCCGGCCACGCACCATCCCCCAGCGTGGCTCGTCGAATCCGATCGCCGTAAGTCCCCTGCCCGCCTCCTGGTCGCTGGGTTTCGAACCACTCGATCCAATGGCGGATGCAGCCTGCCTTGGCTTCCATGCGGGCCAAGCGCCCTGCCCCGACCAGACCGTGCGCCCGCGCATGGTGCAGCAGTCGCAACTCCGCGCTGCCATGGTTGAACAGCAGCCGGTGCTCTGCCCGACTGGTAAACATCCGATACGGCTCCTTCGTGCCCTTGGTTACCAAATCATCGATCAACACGCCGATGTAACCCTCGTGCCGGCCGATGATCAGCGGCGACTGCCCGCGAACCTTGTTCACCGCGTTCACCCCAGCCACCAGCCCTTGCGCCGCCGCCTCCTCATAACCAGACGTCCCGTTGATTTGCCCCGCAAAAAAGAGATTCTCGACCTTCTTCGACTCCAAGGACGGTAAAAGCTGGGTCGGCGGAGCAAAATCATACTCCACGGCATAGGCCGGACGGAGTAATTCCGCCTTCTCCAGCCCAGGCACCGTCCGCACCATCTGCATCTGAATATCAAACGGCAACGACGTCGACAGGCCGTTGACATAAAACTCGTTGGTTGAGCGCCCTTCCGGCTCAATAAAGAGCAAATGCCGCGGTTTGTCGGCAAAACGGACGAATTTATCCTCGATGCTCGGGCAATATCGTGGCCCCGTGCCGACAATCTCGCCGGAATACATCGCCGACTTGTCGAGATTGTCCCGCACCAACTGCGCCGTGGCCTCGTTGGTGTAAGTCATCCAGCAGGAAATCTGATTGGTGCCCGGCGCCCAGCCCAAGCGTTCCTCGCCGCTTTGTTCCACGTGGAACAAGTCCTGATCCTGCCGGGTATCGTGAAACGCAAAGCGGGTCGGCTGGGCGTCACCGCGCTGTTCCACCATCTGGCTAAAATCGATACTTCGCCCCAAAAGTCGCGGCGGTGTGCCCGTTTTCAGGCGCTGCAGCTCAATTCCCGCTTCTTCGAAGCTGGTCGAGAGCGTTTTCGCGGTGAAATCGCCCATGCGCCCGCCTTCGTTCTTGTTTCGGCCAATGTGCATCAGCCCGCGCAGGAACGTGCCCGTCGTCACCACGACCGTGCAGCCATAAAATTCGATATCCAGATTGGTGCGCACGCCGACGACTTTGCCGGACTCGAACACCAAACCCGTGACTGTCGCCTGGAAGAGCTGCAGGTTCTGCTGCAGCTCCAGCGTGTGCTTCATGCGAAACTGATAAGCCTTCTTGTCCGATTGCGCCCGCGGCGACTGCACCGCCAGGCCCTTGGACTCATTGAGCAAACGGAACTGAATCGCGGTCACGTCCGTATTGATCGCCATTTCGCCTCCCAGTGCATCGATCTCACGCACGATCTGGCCCTTCGCCTGTCCGCCGATGGCCGGGTTGCAGCTC
>CBINJL010000487.1:0-3174 GCA_966250925.1 uncultured Opitutus sp.
CCAGCGATGGCTCCTCGGCATTCCCAGACACGCCCTAACGCAGAGAACGCAAAGCTCGCAAAGAAAGGCGGTAAGGAGATAGCAACACCCGCGCAGGCGCTCACCCAACGGGTGAATTCGAGATGAGGTGGGTTTGGCAGTATCTCACTCTGTGAGCTCTGTGCCCTGTGTGGTGAAACTGCGGAATTTAGGCTTAAGCTGCCCCCGACGTCCTCCACGCCCGGCGCATGCCGAGGCCGACGATGGCGAGGGTTGCCAGCGAGCTCAGCGGCATCAGCACGGCGGCAAAGAGCGGGCTCATCAGGCCCGCCACGGCCAGGCCGACCGCGGTGAGGTTGTAAGCGATCATGAAGACGAGCAGCACGCGTTGCGTGCTTCGCCGCACGGCGTTGATTTCAAACAACGCGCGCAGGCCGGCGATGCCTTGGCCGAGGTAATAAAAATCCGCCTTCTCCGCCAGCACGCCGCGATGAATCACCGGCGTGCCACGACAACGCGCCGCATCAAACGCCAGGCTGTCGTTGGCCCCGTCACCGAGCATCAACGCATCCGCCGCCCCATGCTCCAGCAGCCAGGCCGCCTTGGCCTGCGGCGTCTGGTTGCCATAGGCATTATCTGGCGGCACCCCAAGATCGCGCGCGATCGCCGCGACTTTTGCCGTGTCGTCGCCGCTGAGAATAAACACACCCAGCCCGCGCGCCTGCAGTGCCGTAATCTCCGCCCGCGCATCGCGCCGGATATCATCACGAAAAACAAACCGCGCGACCGTCCTTCCCGCACAGGCCAACACCGTCGCGCCATCCACCGGACCGTCGTCGCGCCAACCGCTTCGCCCCAGCGTCCACGCCCCCAGCCGCAGCCCCTGCCCGACCTCCTCCTCGATTTCCCCCGTCATCGGCGCGGGCAACCGCGGCAACGTCACCAACACCTCCAACAGCGCCCGGCTGACCGGATGCGGGTTGTCGTGCACCACCGCCCGCAGGACCGCCAACGCTTCCCGCGGGAGGGTCGCCAGCACCGCCGGATTCTCCAACGCCGGATTCTCCAGCGTGAGGGTGCCGGTCTTGTCGAAAACCAGTTTGCGCACGTGCGCCAGTCGCCCCCACAGATCCCCGGCCCGCACAAAAAGACCGCGTTTGCGCAGCGCGACCGTCGCCATTTCGTCCGCCAGGGGAAACGCCAGCCCGAGCGCGCAGGGACATGACACGACCAGCACCGCCGTGACCACCGCGCCCGCATGCAGTCCGTCGCCGGTGCTCCACCACCAGCCGAGACCGGCGGCGATCGCGACGGCGAAAATCGCGATCAGGTATCCCTGCACAACCCGTTCGATCGTCCGCTCGCCTTCCGACTTGCGCGATACCGGCGCCAGCAGTTCGGCCAGCAGCGACTGCTCCCAGCCCTGCGTCGCGGTCAGCCGCATCGTGCCGCGCCCGACATTCTGAGCGCCGGCCGGGATCGCCTGCCCGCGCCGAAACACCCGCGACTCGGATTCGCCGTTGATCCAGGCCAGGCTGAGATCGGCCTCGCCCGTTTCCAACCTCGCCGCCACCGGCACCGTCTGCCCCATCGCGACCGCAAAGACCATGCCCGCGCGTAGTTGATCGGCGGATACTTCCCGCTCCGTGCCATCCTCCGCGAAGACCGTCAGCCGCGGCGGCGCGGGCTGCTCCTTCAGCAGACGCCGCTGATTTCGTTCCACCGCCGCCACCTGGGCCCAGCGCCCGATCAACATCAGCAGAATGAACCCCGCCACGAAATCGAAATAGGCATAGGCTTCCTGTCCACCGATCCAGCCATAGAGCGAGCCGCCGTAGGCGCCGACGATCCCCAGGGCGATCGGCAGATCGATGTGCAGTGTTCGCTCGCGCATCGCCCGCAGGGCCCGCGCAATGAAGTAACCGCCCCCCGCCAAAAGACTCAGAGTGGCAAACCCCAGCGAAAGCGTGGCAAACAAACGCGCGTAGGCGAAGTCCGCCGCCATGCCAAAATAGGCGGGCAGGGTGAACAGCATTACATTCATGGTGAACGCCGCACACAGGCCGATGCGCCGCGCCAGATCGCGACTTTCGGTGCGCCCCGGAGCTTCGTTGCCTGCCGGTCCGAGCAAATAGTTGAACCGCTGCAGGGTGGACGCGAACTCCGCCGCGCTGAACGGCGTTTCCGCCCCGGCCTGCCAGCTCATGCGCACTTGGCCGGTCTGCGCATTGATCTCAATCCGGCCCGCCGCCGGCTGTTTCTCAAACAGACGCTCGATCAGCCACACGCAGCCCGCACATGAGAGTCCCTGCACGGAAAGCCGCATTCGCGGCGTGCCGTTTCCGTCGCCCGCTGACTTCACTTCCGCTTCGGCTACGCGCTGCAATTCCCCGAGCCAGGCGGTGTCGCGGCCCGTGCTCAGCGCCGCGTCCGCAGGCACGGTAATATCTTCCTTGATGCGGTAATAGGCAGCGAGCCCTTCATCGTGAATCAACCGGAACACGTAGGCACAGCCGGCGCAGCAAAACTCGCTGCCCTCCGCCGAAGGCGTGCCACAGTGGCGGCAAATCGGCGCCCGCTGGCCACTCGCCGCATTCGTCCGCTGCCCGATTTTCAGTGACATAAAAAATTCTCCACTGAAGGGCCGTCGAATCCGAGCGTCGTCCGCAGACGCCAGCCGATCACCACCGCGGCGACCACCGCCAGCCCGGTGCGCAAACGCAGCAGCGCCTGCGGCGAGAGTCGGCGCCGGATCCAGCCAAACTGGGTCTGCGCCAGCCAAAGCAGCGGCACGGTGCCGATGCCGAATGCCAGCATGAACTCCGCACCGCGCACCGCCGACCCGGTCATGGCGGAAAGAGTGACCAGAAAATACAGCGGCCCGCAGGGCAGCAGCGGCGTCATCGCTCCCATCGCTGCCGCCACCTGCACCCGCGGTCGCGAACGCAGTTTTCCCTGCACCTTCAGGATCCAGCGCGACAGCGCCGCCAACCGCGGCACACGGTGATCGAGCCGCAGCGCCACCAGCACGAAGAACACCACCAGCAGCCAGGGAAACCACCGCACGATCGCGTCGGAAAAAAACGCCCGCGGCACGCTGCCCATGGCTCCGGCAATCACGCCGAGCAGCATGTATCCAAATATTCGCGACACATGATAGACGGCGTTCACCGTGGTCGCATCCACCCGCTCAGC
>CBINJL010000488.1:0-3168 GCA_966250925.1 uncultured Opitutus sp.
GCGTGCATCATTCTGTGGATTAAGCACTAATCCGGCTTTCCCAGACACACCCTAGAGTCCGGACACCGAAATTATGCGGGCGACGGCGGGGTCGGCGTGAATACGCGGCGTGAGGCCGCTGGTGGTGCGCAGGGCGCGAATTTCGACGCGCTCGGTCGGGCGATAAGGATGAGGGAGCGCGGGGTCGAGGGCGCCGGTGGGGTGATCAAACAGGGTGACAGTGGACTCGCCGTCACGGGGCGGACCGTCGTCGATGGTGAGGCCTTCGATGCGAATCGTGGTGGGCATCGAGGCGGGGTAACCAAAGTCGTGAGTGCCGTCGTTGTTGACGCCGAAAATCGACACGGGACGTTCGCCGCCGCCGGGCGGCACCCAGCGGCTGTTGCGCACGAGCACCTCGCCGTCCCACGTGGCGCCGTAGTCGGTGCGGAAGTTGATCAGACGGTGGCTGTGCACAGTGGAATCCTCCAGCACGAGGCGACCGCGACCGACGACGTTGAGCCCCATGTGGCCGAGCGTCGAACGCCGGATGATGTAGAAGCCGGAAACGCCCATGTGCACGTCCATGCACGACAGGGTGCAGTCCTCAAGCAGCACGTTTTTCATGAAGTTGCTTCCGGCGATGCCCCAGAATTTTCGGTTGTGAATGTCACCCATACGGCAGCCGCGCATGGTAAAGTTCACCACCAGGTTGGCGTTGTAGCCGTAGGTGCCCATGGGGACGGGTTTGCCGGCCGCACCGATCGTTTCGTAAACCGTGTGCGGCTCGATCTAGCAGTCGCTAAACGTGATGTTGGCCGCCTGGCGGGCCGACAAAAAACCGGCGTAGGGATGGCCGACGTCGGTTTCGCCCACCACTTCGCGGGACAGGTTTTCAATCATTGTATTCGAACGGCTGATACCGATGTTGCGTTCCCAATAGTTGTAGCCTTCGGGCTGGACCATCCGGTTGGCGATGTGGATGAAAAGTCCGCCTCGGAGGACGAGTGGGTCGGGATCGATGGGCCGGGCTTCGACGCGGGTGATTGTGTCGTAGTCCCATTCAATTGCGCCTTCGATGGTGCCGTCGCGGCGAAGGATGAAGACCTCATTCTGCGTATGGCCCGCATTGACGTTGAGACCGCGGCGGATGAAGCGGCGTTGGTTGGCGTTCTCTACCAGCACCAGCAGGTCAGTTTCGGAGCGTGCGTCGAGTTGCGTCTGCCCTGCGCTCAGGCGATCAAGCGGCAGCGACACGGGCGCGAGGGCGGACCGCACCTCGAACAGGGAACGCTTGTGGTCGTCGACGCCTTGGGAGTCGTCGATGATGAGCCGCGACGTGCCCCAGTCGGTGGAAGTCTGGATCACCGCGGTCAGCGCCTGCCGGCCGAGGTGGTAGGTGGCGGCGGGATCGGACCGCACCGGCCGACCCTGTTCGTTGGCAAACGCATGCGCCGCGACGATGGCGGGCAGGTCATTCGGTCAACCCGTCGCCGACCGCGCCGAAGTCGGCGTAGGTGACGGGTGACACGACGATCGGTTCGGCGACATCACCGGTGCCCCGGACGAGGACCGGCAGCAGCAACAGGAGGAACCCCGGCGTGAAAAGGGAGTGATGTATCACGCGGCGGGCGAAGGGCAGGAGGGCGGAGGGAACGGAATTCAAGGTCAGGCCGGGGAAAGGGGTTGAAGGAGGTTTCCAGACAGCGCTGAACCCGTCGACGCGGAATCTGGTAACGCTCGCCCACGCGGTTGTCCTGTCGCGCCGGTGGAAGCGTTGGGCGGGTTACTCCGCGCGGTGGTCGGCGAGGGAGCTGCGAATCTGGTCAGCTCCGATGGTTGAGTCGCACCGAACCTGATTGGTGCTCGCTGTGCTACAGCCGATGGCTTGTCCCGAGGGCAAAGCCCACGTCTATCGTTTCATTCAGAAACCTTCACACCAATGACGCAAAACCGGGAAGGCGCTGCCGGAGAGCGTTCAGCCCTTTGTGTCCCTCACGATCCTGGTGTGACGAAACAGGCCGCTTGTTTTCGCGAAGTCGGGCGGCCTGCGAATCGTCGCCCGTGGTCAGCCCAACTTCTTGAGCATCTCTGCGAGCGCGGCCTCGTCGATCTCGCCCTTCACGGCGTGCAGGTGATGCACCACTCCCATGCGGTCACCGGCGCCGGCCGTGGAAATATCAATCATCCAGTCCTGCGTGTTCGGATCGTTGCACAGCAGATCATCGGCCCAGGCGATCACTTCGGGCGGGTCGATGTGGCCGCCGGTGAGCGCCTTGATGTAGTATTCAGCCTGGGTGCGGTAGTTGGGAGCGTCTGCCATGATCGAGGTGGTCAATCGGATTTGGGTGAGTGTGGGAAGGCGGAAATTCCAGGTAGTCGCGCGCTACGGGGCTGCGGTGAGTGGCCGTAGCGCGGGGCTTTAGCCCGCGTCTGTCGGAGTGGTGCGCTTTTCGAGAAATAGAATGAGAACGAAAAGTGCTGCCGCGTTGCGGCCTGCCAAGCGAAGGGCCAACTTCCGGACTTGTCTGGACGCGGGCCGTGCGCAGCCTCCGGGCTGCTGTCCGTCCCTGTAGTTCAACGGATAGAACCGTCGTTTCCTAAACGACTAATCTGGGTTCGATTCCCAGCGGGGGCACCAGTTCGCCAAACATCATGGATGCAAGTTGGGCCGATAATTCAGCTTGGCGTGCGTCGTGATGCCTGTTGTCGCGATTTTGTTACACTGCGGCGCTTGAAACCTCGGCACATCGGCGGCGTCTCAGATTGTCCGACCCTTGTTTCCGGCCCTCGACATCCCCGCGACCGCGGGGTTAATCCATGACCCTCATGACTTCCTCCGCCCCGTCCGTTCTCCGTCGTTCCCGTCTTCGTTCGCGCCCGATGTCCGCTCTTCGCCGCGGGTTTACGTTGCTCGAAATCATGGTCGTGCTGGCCATTCTCGGGCTGTTGGTGGCGGTGCTGGTCAAGAACGTGGGCGGCGATCTTTCCCGCGGTCAGGAATCGGCCGCCAGTCTCTTTGTGAAAACCACGCTGACCGGGCCGCTGACTTCGTTTCGCATCGACACGGGCAACTACCCGACGACCGCGCAGGGCCTGGAGGCGTTGATCACCAAACCGCAGAGCGCAAATGGCTGGCGCGGACCTTAATACGAGTCCGCCAGCGGCAAACTCCCGGCCGATCCGTGG
>CBINJL010000489.1:0-3163 GCA_966250925.1 uncultured Opitutus sp.
TGACCCGTCTCGAACTGCGCCTGCCGGTCGAGATCGTGCCGGGACCGGATTGCGTCGTGCCCTGCGACGGCGCGCAGATCGAGCAGGTGTTGATCAACCTGGTCAAAAACGCCGTCGAGGCGACGCTCGAGGCCGCCACACCGGATGACTCCGATGACAGCAATCCCCCGATTGATCCAACCCGGCTCGGACGCGTGCGGCTCTCGTGGGAAACCGGTGAGCGTTTCCTCGAAATCCGGGTTGAGGACGACGGCCCCGGCATCGACAAGGCGACCAATCTCTTCGTGCCGTTCTTCACCACCAAGCCGACCGGTTCCGGCATCGGTCTCGTGCTCTGCCGTCAGATCGCGGAAAACCACGAAGGCGAACTCCTGTTGAAAAATCGCCCCGACGCGCCGGGCTGCATCGCCGTGCTGCGCCTGCCGCTGGCTTCGTAAGGGCAGCGCCTGATTCCGGGGTGCACGCTGTCATGTTTGGGTGGATACGCCGCGCAATACTTTCATCACCGCGGCGGCGTCCTCGGTGCCCCAGCCGGCTTTTAGCCCGTCCTCTAAAAGCGATGACGCGAAGCGTGCGAAACGGTTGTCCAGTCCCTGCTCCTCGCCCTGCGCGCGAATCAGCGCCATGACCGTGGCGCAAGTCTGCAAGGTGCTTTCCGCCCCGGTGAAGCGATCTTCGGCGATCCGGCCGGCATCGTGAGCGTAGATGGTGCCCAGCGCCGGAGCCACGTTTTCGAGCATGGCGCCGAGGCGGGCGACGGGCAGGCCTTCGCTTTCCATGATGCGTGCGCCGTGATAGAACCCGAGCAGCCCGCCGAGAAAATGCGACAGGAACGCCAGGTCGAGCGCGGCCGCCGCCCCCGAGTCTTCCGCGACGTAGTCCACCTGATCGGCCAGCGTAGTGAGCACCGATTTGGCGCGATCGAATGCGGCGCGTTCTCCGGAAACCAACAGCGCGGATTCCGTCGTGCCGATTTGCGAGGGCGTTACCAAAATCGCACCGTCAATATATGCGGCGCCGGCCTCGCGGGCCCAGGTTGCCAGGGCGCGCGCTTCGCTGGGACGGCCGGTGCTGAGCTGCACCAGCGTGCGCCCGGCCAGGAGCGACTTCGCATCGACCGATGCGAGCACGGCTCGCGTGGCGGCGTAATCGGCGAGACAGATCAGGACAACCGGGGCGGCGTTGATCGCGTCCTCCAGCGAGGTGTGCACCTTGCCGCCGTCGTCGACGAGGGGCTTGCCGCGACCGGGCGTGCGGTTCCACGCATGGGTCGGCCAACCGGTTTGCGCCAATCGGCGCGCCAGGGCCAAGCCCATCGGCCCCAGCCCGACGACGGCGACCGGGAAGAAGTTTTCGGACAACGAAGTCGTGTGAGAGGAAAACTGAGTAGTCACGATTCACAGCTTAGCCGGATGCAGGCGTCTTGAATTGAACAAATGTTACCCCTCGTTCTTGCGGACTGGTTTTCGTCCGAAGAAGCGGCTCACTTGCTTGCACTCGAATCGCCGTCGCCAAACTTGGCGACATGATCGCACGCCAGGTTTTTCCCGCTCCGCCCGATCTGGCGGGATTGCTGGAAAACATCGTCTGCTATTCGGGAACTGCATCATCCGGCGCACGCGAACGGGTGCTGCCTTCGGGCACGGCTGAATTGATTATCGATCTGCGCGGCGAACCGTTGCGTTGTTATGACGTCAACGGACGTCGACGCCAGCAAGCCAACGGCCCGGTTGTCGCCGGCGTGCACCACGGCGACTTCTGGATCGAGGCGGCACAGTTGGAAGCGTTGGTCAGTATCCAACTTCGACCTGGCGCCGTGTGGCGTCTATTCGGCGTTCCAGCGTGGGAACTGGCCGATCAGCATGTCGAAATCGACACGCTCGTGCGGGGGCGTCTGGACACGATGATTTCCGCCCTGCGGGCGCGCCCAAGGCGTCCATGAGCGCGCCCGCGTCGTGGCGGATCAATTGCGGCGTTTGCCATTACGCTCCGCCAACGCCGACATCGACTGGGCGCTCGATCAGCTTGATCGTTACCCTGGCGCTCTCCGCGTCGGTGAGTTGGCCGCCGAAGTGCAGTTGAGCCGGCGTCGGTTCATCGAACTTTTCCGCCGCGAAGTAGGCACCACGCCGAAACAGTTTATACGCCTGCGACGGTTTCAATCGGCAGTCGCCCAGATGAAACGCGATCCCGCGATCAAGGGCAGCACCCTCGCCGCCGCCTGCGGCTATGCGGATCAGGCGCATCTCATCCGCGAGTTTCGTGACCTGAGCGGCAGCACGCCGAGCGCGTTACTCGGCGCCTAGCACGGCGCCGCCTCCCTACGCGAGCTAGCCATATCCAAGGTGTCCCATTTCCGGGACAAGTGCTTCCCAGCATCGCCGAGGCAATCCAGCGTCGGGTTTTAATCGATTACGCATGATGCCTTTAATCAGCAACTTAAAATAAATTTTAGGGCTGGCATGCCCTTTGCAAATGAAGGCGCACCACCGATAACTCATGGATATTCCCCGGCCCAACCAAGCAGCGAAAAAGCGCAGGAAGCGCATCGTCACCATCATCCTCGGCGTCGTCATTCTCGGCGCGATCACCTTCGGGTTGACCAAGCTGGAGCCAGCCGCGCCTTCGGTGGATCGCAACCTCGTCTGGGTCGATACGGTCAAGCGCGGGCCGATGGTCCGTCAGGTGCGCGGCCTCGGCACGCTCGTGCCGGAAAACATCCGCTGGGTTGCGGCCCGCACGCAGGCCCGGGTGGAGCAAATCATTCTACGCCCAGGCGCGATGGTTACCCCCGAAAGCATCATCCTCGAACTTTCCAATCCCGACGTGACGCAGGCGGCCGAAACCGCCATTTCGTCGCTGCAGGCGGCCGAGGCCCAACTCGCCAATCTCAAGGTTCAACTGCAGTCGCAACTGCTCGCCGCCGAATCCGCCGCGGCCAACGCCAAGGCTTCGTTCGAGACCGCCCGTCTACGCGCCGAGGTGAACGAGGAGTTGTTCGCCGACGGCCTCGTGTCGCGGCTTGAATTGGAACTTTCCAAAGTCACCGCGGAGGAAGCCGCCACCCGCAACGGCATCGAACAAAAACGTTTCGCCTTCGCCCAGGAATCGATCAAGCCGCAGCTCGCGGTGCAGGAGGCCGAAGTCGCGCGACTCGAAGCCC
>CBINJL010000490.1:0-3163 GCA_966250925.1 uncultured Opitutus sp.
AGACCATGTCCCAGTGGACCTGCGACTTGTTGCCGTTGCCGCAGTGGGCGTAAGCCTGGCCGGGCGTAAAGTGAAACGAGCCCGCGATTTTTTCGTCGAACAGGATGTCGCGCATCGGTTCGAGGATGTGCGGATTGAAGCCGATGGCGAACTCACCGATGTAGCGCGCGCCTTCGTCGCTATCGAGAATTTCATTGAGGCGCTTGGTCGCCTTGCCCGACCCGGCGGTGGCCTTCACCACCTTGCCCTTTTCGAATTCGAGGCGGATGCCGTCGAACGACGAGCCGAGATAAACCGTGGGCGCGTTGTATTGGATCACGCCTTCAACGCTGGTCTTGGTCGGGCAGGAAAATACTTCGCCGTCGGGGATGTTGCGATCGCCGCCGCAGGAGGAGGCGCCGATGCCCTTGATCGAAAAACGCAGGTCGGTGCCCGGTCCCTTAATTTCCACCCGATCGGTTTCGGTCATCAGTTTGTTGAGCGCGCGCATGCCTGGAATCATGCGGCTGTAGTCGAGCGTGCAGACGCGGAAATAGAAGTCCTCGAACGCCTCGGTGCTCATGGCCGCCTGCTGGGCCATCGCGGTCGTCGGCCAGCGCAGCACGACCCACTTGGTCTTGTTCACCCGGTGATCGAGCACCGGTTTCATGGCCCGCGAAACGGCCTGCACGCGATCAGCCGGCACATCGGAGTTTTCGAAAATGTTATCCGAACCGCGCAACGCGATGTAGGCGTCCATCGACTCCATGCGTTGCAATTCGACGGCGGCGTGCGGCTCATAATCTTCGCTGGTGGCCTTGAGCATGAGCTCGCGGGTGACGCGGGCGCGATGGATTTGCACATACGGCACGGCGCCGCGCGCGCGAGCGGCGCGGACGAGGGCAATGACCATGGCGTCGGGCACATCGAAGGCGTCGATGAGCACGCGTTCGCCGCGCTTGAGCTTGGTCGAAAAGCCGGTGAGGCCGGCGGCCAGATCGTTAAAACGAGGATCGATCAACATGCCCGAAGCTATCGCCGCGCCCCGTTGCCCCCGCAAGGGCGAAAGCGCCGTTGCGAGAGATGGCCCACGAAACACACGAAATCACACGAAAATCCGAGTAGAGGAATTGCCCACGGAACACACGGACTACACGGAAATATTAACTGCCTATCCGTGTGTTCTGTGTGTTCCGTGGGAATCCTGCTTCAGGCTGACGGTTTTCGTGTGATTTCGTGTGTTTCGTGGGCCGCCCCCATTCACCCGCGGCGCGTTTCGGCGAAGCAGAGGCGGCCGACGGCTTCATCGAAGTCGTCGGCGCCGTGGAGGATTTCGATTTCCAACCGCAGGTAGTAGATCGGCACCGGACACGGCAGATCAGCCGGGATGCGCACGGCGTCCTTTTCGGTCGTCACGATGAAGTCGACCTTGTGCTCGATGCCTTTGCTAAAGAGCGCCACGAAGTCGGCCGACTCGAATCGATAGTGATCGAGAAAACGCCGCGTGAACACGATGTCGGCGCCGAGATCGCGCACAAATTTTTCGAAACTCTCCGGCGTCGCGATGCCGCTGAACGCCCCCACCCGCTTGCCTTGCAAAAACTCCAGCGGCTGGCGGGTGGCGGCGGTTTCCGGCGGTTCGCCGAGCAATTGCAGATACTGTGGCCGGTGGGTGCACTCGATGATGTCCACGCCCGGGTTATGCCGCTGAATCGTCTCCTCCAACTCGGTGTCGCGCTCGCCGTTGCTCTTGGTCAGGAAGACGTAACTCGCGCGTTTCAGGTGCGTGATGGGTTCCCGCAGAATGCCGCGCGGCAGCAGGAAGCCGTTGCCGAAGGGATTGGTTTTGTCGACCAGCAGCAGATTGAGCCGCCCCTTGAGCGGCAGATACTGAAACCCGTCGTCGAGAATGATCGTATCGCAGCCGAAACGATTGATGGCGTATTCGCCGGCCTTCACGCGGTTCTTGTCCACCAGCACGATCACGCCCGGCAGATTGCGCGCCAGCATGTAGGGTTCGTCGCCGGCCTGTTCGCTGTCCAGCAACACCTCCTGACCATCACTCACGATACGTGGCGGCGCCTCGGCGGTGTGGGTCAGCCAGTGCCACCACTTCTTCCACATCGGCGGCGCCTTGCTCTTGTAGCCGCGGCTCAGGATCGCCACGCGCCGGCCCTGATCCCGCAGCGCCCGGGCGAACTTTTCGACCACCGGCGTCTTGCCGGTGCCGCCGACCGTGAGGTTGCCCACCACCACCACCAGACAGCCCAGCGGCTGGTCGTGCAGCACCCGATGGCGATACAGCCACCAACGCAGTTTCACGATGCCTTGGAAGAGATAGGAAAAGCCCTGCAGCACTCCCGCAAACAGCGCCGCCGGCAAATCGTCCCGGCGTCCGTAAACCACATCGATGGCAAATTGTTCGAACGAAATCAGCTTCTGCTTGAGCCAGGGGCTGGACATGCGGGGTCGGGAATAGGCAATTGACGACGGTTGCTGGAAAGGGCTTTGCTGGCCGTTCTCTATCGCGACCGCTCCCGCCGCATGCAACTTAATCTACTCAAGTCCAAGATTCACCGCGCCGAGGTGACTGACCTGTCGCTGCACTATGAAGGCAGCATGGCGATTGACCGCGAGTTTATGGATCTCGTCGGCCTGCGTGAATACGAGAAGATCCTCGTCGGCAACATGGCCAACGGCGAACGTTTCGAGACCTACGCCATCCCTGCGCCCGCCGGTTCGAAAACCATCTCGCTCAACGGCGGCACCGCCTATCTCGGCGCCCGTGGCGACCTCGTCACCATCATGGCCTTCGCCTCGGTCGACGCCGAAGAAGCCGCCAATTGGCAACCCCGCGTGCTCGTGCTCGGCGAGACCAACAGCAAATTCATCAAGCAGCCCGCGCCGTGAATCCGGCGTGCGGACAAGAGCCAAGTATCAAGTGACAAGTTCCATGCCCCACCTCCGCTGACTCCACTTCATACTTCTTACTTCAAACTTCTTACTTCCCATGAGCTACAAACTGTTCATCCCCGGTCCCATCGCGGTGTCTGAAAAGACGCTGCGTGCTCTCATGTCGGCCCCGATCGGCCACCGCAGCCCGGACTTCGTGAAGCTCTATCAGGCCATTCAACCGGACCTCCAGAAGCTGTTCATGACGACCGATCCGGTCTACCTCTCCACC
>CBINJL010000491.1:0-3162 GCA_966250925.1 uncultured Opitutus sp.
CATTGCCAACGTCATTTTCTACGCCCTGGCCATCGCGGTCATCGAACGCAGCTAACCCGGAGTTTTTTCACCACGAATGCACCCGCACGATCACGAACTCCGCCGCCCATCCCGGCAATTCGTCACTCGTAAATCGTAATTCGTAAATCCGCTTCGCCATGTCTTTCAAAACCGTCGAACGCAAGCCGCTCACTTTCGCCGAGCGCACCTACGTCCCGCAGATTCTCAGCGGGATGAAGACCACGTTCAAACACCTCCTGAAACCCAAGGAGACCCTGGAGTATCCGGAACAGCGTCCGCCCATCCCGACCGGTTACCGCGGCGTGCCGACGCTCGTGCGCGACCCCAACGGCCGCGAGAAATGCGTGTCCTGCCAGCTCTGCGAATTTGTCTGCCCGCCCAAGGCCATCCGCATCACGCCGGGCGAGATTCCCGAGGACGCCGAAACCGCTCACGTTGAGAAGGCGCCGGAGGAGTTCAAGATCGACATGCTGCGCTGCATCTACTGCGGCCTGTGTCAGGAAGTCTGTCCCGAGGAAGCGATCTGGCTGCAGAACGTGTTCTCTCTCTCCGGCTACACCCGCGAGGAAATGGTCAACGACAAGAAACGTCTCTACGAACTGGGCGGCACGTTGCCCGACCAGCACTACAAGTGGGACAAGAAAAAGGCCGCCGAGGAGGCCGGCAACGCGCACTGAGCGGCGCCGTTTTGAGGTTTAGAAACAATCCGCCCCATGGCTGCTGACATCCTCTTCCATATTTTCGCCTTCATCACGATCGCCAGTGCGGTCGCGGTGGTCGTCAACCGCAACGCGGTCAACTGCGCGCTGGCATTTCTCGGCGCGCTGGTCGGCGTCTCGGGCCTCTTCGTGATGCTCGATTCCTTCCTCCTGGCCGTGCTGATGATCCTGGTCTACGCGGGCGCGGTCGTCGCCCTGTTCCTCTTCATCGTCATGCTGCTCGACATGCAGGGTGGGGAACGCAAGCCGCTCTCGAAGCCGACCGCCGTCGCGGCGCTGATCGGTTCCGGCCTGCTCATCGTGTGCGTGATGTCATTGGTCCGTGGATACGGTGTCCTGGCGCAGCCCGATGCCGCCACTGTCGTCCCGGTCGGCGCCACATTGCGCAACTATGCCGATCAGCTCTTCACCACCTACCTCCTGCCGGTGCAGGTCGTGGGCTTCCTGCTCCTCATCGCCATGCTTGGCGTGATCGTGCTCAGCAAAAAATTCGAAGGTTTGGGGGATGTGAAATGACCGCCGGACTCAATGACTACCTGATCGTCGCCGCCCTGGTGTTTGCCATCGGTTTTGCCGGCGTTCTCATCCGCAAGAACACGCTGGTGATCTACATGTGCCTGGAGCTCATGCTGGTCGCCTCGACCATCGCGCTGGTGGCATTCTCACGCTTCAACGGCACGATGGATGGCAACGTCTTCGTGTTCTTCATCCTCACCGTCGCCGCCGCCGAAGTCGCGGTCGGCCTCGCCATCATCGTCGCGCTCTTCCGTCGCCGCCAGACGGTGCAGGTCGAGCAGCTCAACGCGCTAAAGAACTGATCCGGTTTCCTTCGTCGTGTCCGCCACCACACTCATTCCCCTCGAACGCATTCAGAGCCGCATCGTCGTGCTCCGGGGGCAGCGCGTGTTGTTGGACAGCGATTTGGCGGAGCTCTACGGCGTGCCGGTTCGCCAGCTAAATCAGGCGGTGAAACGAAATGCGGCAAAGTTCCCTGAAGACTTTGTGTTTGCTCTGACTGGGGAAGAACGGGCGCGACTGGATGACTTGAAATCACAAACTGTGATCTCAAGTCACGGGGGACGTCGCAGCTTGCCCTACGCCTTCACCGAACACGGCGCCATCCAGGCCGCCAATATCCTGCGCAGCGATGCGGCCGTGCAGATGAGCGTCCAGGTCGTCCGCGCCTTCGTCCAACTCCGCCAACTCGTCGTCAACCACAAGGCCATTTCGTCCAAGCTCGCCGAGCTCGACGCCCGCCTCGGCGAACACGACGCCCAGTTGGCCGCCATCATCGAAGCCATTCGCCAGCTCACCGAACCCGTTTTGCCGGAAGACCGTCGCCGTATCGGTTTCCGCACCGCCTGACCCCTTTTCTTTTTCAGATGCAGTCCAGTCAACTCGCTCTCTTTACGTTGTTGTCGCCGCTCGTTTCCGCGGCGGCCATCGCACTCGTGCTGCGCCGGCAGGGAGGCATTGCCTCAATCGTATCGGTGTTGTCCGCCGCGGTCGTGGCCGTGACCAGCCTCATGCTCGCCTTTGGCGGTCACCGTTTCTCGGCGTCGGTGGACTGGTTCACCTTTGGCGAATTCACCCTGACGCTCGGCATCAAGTTCGACGATCTCGCCGCACTCATGCTCTCGATCGTGGGCGTGGTCGGCTTCTGCGTGCATCTCTTCTCGCTCGGCTACATGCACGACGACGAAAACAAGGCCCGGTTCTTCGGTGGCCTGTCCGTCTTCATGTTCTCCATGATCGGCATCGTCCTCGCGGACAATCTGTTCATGATGTTCATTTTCTGGGAGCTGGTCGGTTTCAGCTCCTACCTGTTGATCAACCATTATTGCCTCAAGCAATCCGCGGCCGACGCGTCGAAGAAGGCGTTCATCGTCAACCGCGTGGGCGACTTCGGTTTCCTCATCGGCATCCTGCTCTGTTACTGGACCTTCGGCACGGTCAACCTGACCGAACTTTCCGAGATCGTGGCGGGCGGCGCGGCGGTGGCGACCTGCATTCCGTTGCTGCTGTTCTGCGGTGCGCTGGGCAAGTCCGCCCAGATGCCGCTGCACGTGTGGTTGCCCGATGCGATGGAAGGTCCGACGCCCGTGTCCGCCCTCATCCACGCCGCCACCATGGTCGCGGCCGGTATCTACATGTTGTGCCGGATCGAGATGCTGATGGTGGTCGATGCCCTCAACGTCATCATGTGGATCGGCACCATCACCGCGCTCTACGCCGCGCTTTGCGCGATCGTGCAGAGCGACATCAAGAAGGTGCTGGCCTATTCCACGCTGTCGCAGCTCGGTTACATGGTTGCGGCCTTCGGGCTCGGTTCGCTCGTCGTCGATCATGACGGACATGAGATGGTCATCGCGGCCGGGGTCATGGACATAGTCCCTGCCACTCGGGCTCCAGCCAGGGACAG
>CBINJL010000492.1:0-3159 GCA_966250925.1 uncultured Opitutus sp.
CCTTGCTTGGACACACCGAGCGCGTCCCACAGCTCAGCCGGCGCCATTGTGCCGTGATCGCGCAACAACTGGAGGAGTTGCTCCTGGCGCGGGCGCATCACGAGCTTTTGGGGAGATTTGCTCTGAAACGTCTGCACGCGCAACCACACCCGCTCAAGCGTCTGGCCCAGACCCTCGGCGCAATATTCCAGCCAGCCGCTCAGGTCCTCACCTGCTTGGCGAACAGCTTGGAGCGCAGAGTAGTAGCGGGAACGATCTTCCCAATAATACTCGTCGACGGAAAAGATGTGGTGGGTGTCGAAGCCGCGCCGATACAGCTCCCACAGCGCGAGGGCTCGGCCGGTGCGGCCGTTGCCATCGGCGAAGGGATGGATGTCCTCGAAGCGATAATGCAGGATGGCCGAGCTGAGCACGGGCGAGAGCGTCGCCGCGCGCTTATTCCACCAATCGAGCAGCTCGAACATCAGCCCCGACACGTCGTCGGGCGGCGGTGGCACATGACCGCCGACCCGCACCGCGATGGAGCGATAGCGACCGGCCTCGCCCTGATCCATAACCTCGCCGGCAAGAATGCGATGGAGCTCAAACAGGTCATCGTGTCGGATCGCTTTCTTTCCGGCATGTTTTTCGATGAAACGCAGGCCGGCGAAATAGTTCACCACTTCGCCCCGGGAGCGGGCGTCGGAGGCCGCCAGCTCGCGTCCCTCCTCCAGCGCACGCACTTGCTCCAGTGTGAGTGGGTTACCCTCGATGGCGGTGGAGGCATGGACGTTGCGAGTGCGGGTGTCCTTCTGCAGCGCGGGAATCCATGACAGTTCCACCGAAGCCCCCAAAATACGCTCACGCAGCGCCGCCACGGACTCCACCTGTGACAAGAGCTTGGGGGTAATGGTGAACTGTGGCTCGTAGCCCACGCAAATGAGTCAAGTTTTAGTCCAGTTTTAAGTCAAGGCCGCGCCACTGCCACAGCATCCCAGCAACCGTTTCACTTTTAGCCTGCGCCGGGCAAGTTCCGTGTATTCCGTGTGTTCCGTGGGCAATAGCAGCACCTATCGCATCGGCGTCGACGGCGGCGGGACCAAGACCGAACTCATCCTCCTCGATGAGACCGGGGCGATCGTCGACCGGCAGCTCGCGCCGGGCTGCAATCCCAACAGCGTCGGTCCCGACCAGGCACGCGCGGTGGTGCTCGACGCACTCGGGCGCATCCATCGCGGCGGCTCGACCCGAGTCACGCATACCCAACTCTACCTGGCGGGCGCACCGGGATTTTGGCGCGAAGTGGCGACCACGCTGGATGCCAAGGTTTTTGGCCGGGTGACGACGCACGACGACTCGTTGCCCGTGCTCGAACTCGCCACCGCCGGACGCCCCGGACTCGTGTTGCACGGCGGCACCGGCTCCTTCGTCGCCGCCCGCGCGCCCGATGGCTCGCTCCACTACGCCGGCGGCCTCGGCTGGCGCTTCGGCGATCCCGGCAGCGGCTACGATCTGGGGCGGCGCGCCGTCGCGCTCGGCCTGCTGGAGCTGCAGGGCTGGGCCACGCCGACCCGTTTCGGACGCCTCGTGCGCGACCACGCCACGTTGCCCGCCGCCCAGGCCGACGATGTGAAGGCCCTGACCCGGCACTATTATCAAAACGACCAGCCCAATCGCCTCGTCGCCACGCTCGCGCCCGCCGTGCTGCATCTCGCGACCGAAGGCGACGAGCCGGCCCGGCAACTCGTGCTCGCGTCCGCCGGCGAACTGCTCGATCTCGCCGTGCGCGTCGCCGCCCGCCTCTTTCCCGCCACCGCGCTCGACGGCGTGCCCGCCGGCCTGAGCGGCCCGATTCTCACCCACCCGGCGGTGCTCGCGGCGCTCGCGCCCCGCTCACCGCTGCCGCTGATGCCACTGACCGATCCGCCCATTCTCGGCGTGCAACGCCTCCTCGCCCGCGCCGAGTGATTGCGATTGCAGCGTGGGTGTAGCCGGGGTCGTCGACCCCGGTGCGGCGGAGTAGCGTCACGATGGCCCGTTGAGGCAAACGCTCCGGCCTCACCGAGGCCGGCTACAACGGAGAGGCAGATGCGGACGGCGGGACGCCGTCCCTCCCCGGTCAGACTGCCTGGGAGGGGCCGACTCCGTCGGTCCGCGGCGGAGTGGGTGTAGCCACGCTGCTTGACCGGCGCGGGCAAATCGCGGTTGGCTCGCCGCCATGGCCGCCGTCGCGGAAACCGTCGCCCCCGTCACCGTCCTGCCCGAATTGGTCTGGCAGGAGCGGCGCCGTGCGCACGAGGCCCGGGTTGATGGCTGGGTGAACGGACATCGCGAACGCGCCGCGCGCGGGACGAAACACCCCGTTGAGGACTTTTTGTTCAGCTACTATTCGTTTCGGCCCGCCTGGTTGCGCCGCTGGCATCCCGGCCCCGGCGTGACGTTGCAAGGCGACACCGCGCGCGAGTTTCTGCGCTGGCCGGAATACCGCGAAACTGCCGCCGGCGTGACGGTCGATCCGGCGCGGTTGCCGGAAAAACGCCGCGCGTTTGTGGCGTGGCTGAGCGACTTTCTCGCCGCCACCGCCGCGCGGCCAGCGTTCTTCGGCTGTTTCGGCTGGCACGAATGGGCCATGGTTTACCGGCAATCGTCCGACGAGGTGCGGCACAACGCGCATCCGCTGCGTTTCCCGCCGGAGGAAATCGCCCGCATCGTGGAAAGCGGCCCGGGCTGCTGCACCCATTTCGACGCCTTCCGGTTTTTCACCGCGCCAGCGCGACCGCTCAACCGCCACCAGCCGACGCGCGACACCACCACGCAGCTCGATCAGCGCGGCTGCCTGCACGCCAACATGGATCTCTACAAGTGGGCGTATAAACTTTCCCCCTACACCCCGGCGGAGTTGCTGGCCGATTGTTTCGAACTCGCCCGCGACATCCGCGAAGTCGACATGCGCGCCAGCCCCTACGATCTGCGCCATCTCGGCTACGCACCGATCCCAATCGAAACCGCCGCCGGCCGCGCCGAATACGAACGCCAACAACGCAGCTTCAGCGGACGCGGCGACCCGTTGCGCGTCCGGTTGAGGGAGGTGGTCGCTGCGCTCCTACCAACTGAGTGATTTTACAGAAGAGAACGAAGGCAGGGGAGGCGGGCGCATTTCTGACACGGAGGTCATAGAGG